>NZ_JBEFZE010000004.1:0-230841 GCF_042762395.1 Pseudogemmobacter sonorensis | reverse complement strand
CGGCATTCCCGGCACGCGCAAGACCCGCGCCAAGGCCGCCCCCTTGCCCACGGGCGCGGCGGCGCCCGCCCGCCCGGTCGGCGCCGAGAGCCGCGCAGCGGCCCTCGCCGAAGGCGGCACCGCAGCCGTCGCCGATGCGGCCGCCCGCAGCCTTTCGCGTTCGCCCTTCGCCACGCCCCGGCGGGGCAAGCCGCGCTTCCTGGGCCTGATCCTGACCGCGATCCTGCTGCTCTGCCTCGCGCTGGTGGCGGTCTGGTCGTCCCTCTACCTCGCCTCCTCGGGACGGACCGAGGAAGAGACCAGCTTCGCGGCGGCGGGCGATGCCGCGGTGGCCGGGTCCACTCCGGCCGCGGATCCCGCGATCGAGGACGAGATGCTGGCCGATGCGCAGGATCCGGCCGACTTCGCGCAACCGGACGCGCCCCCCGCCGATCCGCCCCTCGACACCGCGCTGGCCGAGACCGCCCCGGCCACCGATGCACCCGTCACCGATTCCGAAACCGCGCCCGAGGCCACCACAGCCCTCGCACCCGAGGATGCCTATGTCCTCTCCACCGCCGATGCGCCGCCGCCGGCCCTCGGCTCGGCCATGCTGCCCGAACCTTCCGCCACGGCCGAGGCCTCGCCCGACAATCCGATGCCGCCGCCGCCTTATGGCATGGTCTATGCCTTCGACGACGACGGGCTGATCGTGCCCACGCCCGCGGGCATCCCCAGCCCCGACGGCTATATGATCTACGCAGGCGCGCCGCCGCTTGTGCCGCCCACGCGCAGCCCGGTCGCCGAAGCCGCCGCCGAGGCCGCCCGCCTGGCGGAAGCCGAGGCCGAAGCCGCCGAGGCGGAGGCCCGGGCCGCCGAGGAAGCAGCGGCCGCAGCCGAGACCAGCGCACCCGCACAACTGGTCGAGGCCCTGCCGCTCTCCCCGCCCTCGGACGAACCCGCGACCCATCCCGCCGAACAGCCCGATCCCGAACTGGCCGCCTTCCGCCCGCGCCCGCGCCCGGACAGCCTTGCCGTCCCACAAGCTGCGCCCGCTGCCGCGACGCCCGGCGAGGACGATGACGCGCTGCTCGCCCCCGCCGCCCCGCCCGCCGATGGCGAGGCGGTGGTGCAATTCGCCAGCCTGGTGCCGCCGCCGCGCCCTGCGCACCTCGAAACCGCTGCCGCCGCATCCCCCGCCGCCGAATCCCTCGCCGTCGGGGTCGCCGCCGCGCGCAACGAGACCGCCGCCGCCTCCCTGGTCGCACCCCAGGCCGAAACCGCCCTCGCGGCCGAGGAGGCCGCCAATCCGGCCCTCCTGGCCATATCGCTGCGCCCGGCCCAGAAGCCGAAGGATTTCTCGCGCGCGGTCGAAGCCGCCGTGGCCGCCGCCATCCGCGCGCCCGAACCCGCCCCCGCCGCCGCCCCGCCCGCCGCCAGAACGGCCGCCGCCAAGGCGCCGGAGATCAAGCCCGAGGAACAGGACGAGATCGACGAGCCCGAAGTGGCCGCCACCCCCGCCCCCAAGATCCCGACCAAGGCGAGCGTGGCCAAACAGGCGACCTTCACCAAGGCGATCAACCTATCGCGGATGAACCTGATCGGCGTCTACGGCACCCAGTCGAACCGCTATGCGCTGGTGCGGCTGGCCAATGGCAAATACCAGAAGGTCAAGATCGGCGACCGCCTCGACGGCGGACGCGTCGAGGCGATCACCCAAAGCGAATTGCGCTACAAGAAAGGCAGCAAGCTGATCGCCCTGCCGATGCCCAAGGGCTAAGCTTCGGTCCCGGCCGCCCCAATCTCTCCAAGCGGGCAGCCCACCGCAACGACCTCACCGCCAAAAGCACTCCGGCAATAGCCGAAGGCGTTTAAGAACCCAATCAAGCATGCTCTGGCGCAGAAAGCCTTCCCTCCCGGGCATCGAGAAAAGAATTCACCCTCGAAAAGACCGCCAAGAACCGCCTCCTGAAGAAGATCTCCCCTAAGCTCCCGGAACCGGCGTCCCACACCGCCCCTCTCCGCCGAACCCGCCCTTCCCCTTTCTTCTTTGCAAAAATATCCCGGGGGTGAGGCCCGGCACGGGCCGAGGGGGCAGCGCCCCCTCCTCGCCCCACCCTACGCACATCGCCCCTGCGCCGCCCCCTCTGGCCTTTGGCCGCATCTGAGGCTATCCCCACACGGACGAACCCCTCGGACTCACACGCCGGGCCCCCGCCGGGCCCCCAGCCCCGGACCCGACCATGTCTGAAACGCGCACCGACTATTCCGACGCCGTCTCCTCGATCGAAGAGATCATCGAGGACGCCCGCAACGGCCGCATGTTCATCCTCGTCGATCACGAGGACCGCGAGAATGAAGGCGATCTGGTCATCCCCGCCCAGATGTGCACGCCCTCGGCGATCAATTTCATGGCCACCTACGGCCGCGGGCTGATCTGCCTCGCGCTGCCGGGGCAAAGGATCGACGCGCTCGGCCTCACGCTGATGAGCACCAAGAACTCCTCGCGCCACGAGACCGCCTTCACCATCTCGATCGAGGCGCGCGAGGGCGTCTCGACCGGGATCTCGGCCGCCGACCGCGCCCTGACCGTCTCGACCGCCATCGACCCGACCAAGGGCGCGGCCGATATCGCCACCCCCGGCCATGTCTTCCCGCTGCGCGCCCGCGACGGCGGCGTCCTCGTGCGCGCGGGCCATACCGAGGCGGCGGTGGATGTCAGCCGCCTCGCGGGACTGAACCCCTCGGGCGTGATCTGCGAGATCATGAACGAGGACGGCACCATGGCGCGCCTGCCCGACCTGATCGCCTTCGCGCAAAAGCACGGGCTGAAGATCGGCACGATCTCTGACCTGATCGCCTATCGCCGCCGCCACGACAATCTGGTGAACGAAAAGGACGTGCGCGCCGTCAGCTCGGAACATGGCGGCGACTGGCTGATGCGGATCTATACCGACGAGACGCAGGGCGCCGAACATGTCGTGCTGACCAAGGGCGACCTGACCGGGCCGGGCCCGGTTCTGGTGCGGGTCCATGCGCTGAACCCGCTTGAGGACGTGCTGGGCATCGGCACTCATGGCGCGCTTCCCTCCGCGATGCGGCTGATCGCCGAAGAGGGCCGCGGCGTCGTCGTCCTGTTGCGCGACACCACGATGAAGCTGGTCACGGCGGGCGAGCATTCGCCCCAGACCCTGCGGCAATACGGGCTGGGGGCGCAGATCCTGTCGAAGCTCGGCCTGTCGCAGATCACCCTTCTCACCAATTCGCAGGCGCCCAGGGTCATCGGCCTCGACGCCTACGGCCTGACCATCGCGGGCACCCGCCCCCTGACCGAGTGACCCCCATGGCATCGAACATCCCCCATTACAGCCCGCCGCTGCCCGCATTCGACAAGCCGGTGAAGCTGTTGATCGTCGTCGCCCCCTATTATCGCGACATCGCCGACCATCTGATCCAGGGCGCCCGCGCCACCGCCGAGAAGGCGGGGGCCCAGGTCGAGATGGTCGAGGTGCCCGGCGCGCTGGAAATCCCCACCGCCATCGGCATCGCGCAGCGCATGGGCGATTACGATGGCTTCGTCGCGCTCGGCTGCGTGATCCGGGGCGAGACCACCCATTACGAGACCGTCTGCAACGACAGTTCGCGCGCGCTCTCGCTCCTGGGGCTTCAGGGCGTCTGCATCGGCAACGGCATCCTCACGGTCGAGAACCACGCCCAGGCCGCGGTCCGCGCCGATCCCGCCGATCAGGACAAGGGCGGCGGCGCGGCGGCGGCGGCGCTGCATCTGGTCGCGCTCGGCCGCAAATGGTCGGGCCAGACCAAGGGGATCGGGTTCCGCGCATGACCTCGCCCTCCAGCAGACGCCAGATGAAATCGGCCGCGAGGCTCTATGCCGTCCAGGCGCTTTTCCAGATGGAAAGCTCGGGCCAGACCGTCAAGGCCGTCACCCGCGAATTCGAGAACCACCGCCTGGGCGCCACCTATGACGATGTGGAATTCGCCGAGGCCGATATCGACCATTTCCGCGCCGTGGTGGAACATGCGGTCAACCTTCAGGCCCCGATCGACCAGTTGACCGACCGCGCCCTGGTCGCGAAATGGCCGATCGGGCGTATCGACCCGGTGCTGCGCGCGCTGTTCCGTGCCGCCGGGGCCGAGATCACCCGGATGGACACGCCGCCCAAGGTGGTGATCACCGAATATGTCGATGTGGCGCGCGCCTTCTTTCCCGAGGGGCGCGAGGCCTCTTTCGTGAATGCCGTGCTCGACCATCTCGCGCGCGAGGCCAAGCCCGAGGCGTTCTGATGCGTCATAATGGCATCGAATCGCTTGCAAGGAACTTCCGCCATGACTCGTCTTTCCCCTGCCGCACTGATCGCCGCGCTTTTGACCTTCGCCCTTCAGGTTCCCGGGACCGCCATGGCCGATGACCGCATCGCCAGCGGCGAATGGCAGCTTCTGGCCATCGACGGCGTGCCGGTCCGGGCCGAGGCGACTTTCGCGCTGGAACCCGAGGGCCGGGTCAGCGGGCGCGCGGCCTGCAACCGCTATTTCGGCACCAACGGGGCCGAACTGCCGCGACTGTCCCTCGGCGCCCTCGGCTCGACCCGGATGTTCTGCGACGACCAGGCCGAGGAGGATGCCTATCTGACCGCGCTTTCGGCGATGGAGGTGGCCGAGATCCGCGAGGGCCATCTGATCATGGCCGGAGGGGACAGGGTGCTGGAATTCGTCCGCGACCGCGGCGAAAAGGGCCTGGTCTGCCAGACCTGCGACTGAGGCGGCTCACCCCCGCTCCAACGCCGCGCCGAACAGCCCGTCGGCGTGGTCAAGGAAACGCCCCCGGGCCTCGGGCCGCTCCATCAGCACCTCATGGCGGGCGTCGGGAAAGATCTCCAACTGCGCCTGCCGCCAATCGGCCAGGCGGCGATGCACCGGCCGGGGCAGCACGATCCGCTCCCGGGTGCCAAGCGCGACCAGCGCGGGCACGCCCGGCGCAGGGGCGGCCATCAGGGCGCGGGTCTCGCGCATCGCGGCGCGGACCCAGGCCAGCGACGGGCCGCCCAGGCCGAACGCCTCGACCTCGGCAGCGTGACGGCGCATGTAATCCCACATCGCCGGATCGCCGGTCAGGTGATTGCCGTCGAACCCCGCAAGGCGCAGATAGCTGATGCCCGAGGTGGTCGGCGCGTAATCCAGATCGCGGCGCAGCTTCAACGGGATCCGCGACAGCACCTGCGCGGCGGGCAGCCGCCACAGCGGCATTCGGATCCCCCACATCGGCGCCGAAAACGCCGCCGCGCGAAAGCCGAGGCCCCGGTGCAGCGCCCGCAGCCCGATGGCACCGCCCATGGAATGGGCCGGCATCAGCCGCGCGGTGCCCGGGGCCTCAACCTCCAGCCAGCCGAGCGCCGCGTCCAGGTCCCGCTGATATTCGGCGAAATCCGCGACATGGCCCAGCATCGGATCGGCCAGCGCCCGGTCGGCCAGCCCCTGTCCGCGCCAGTCGAGCGTCAGGACCGACCATCCCCGCGCCACCAGTTCGCGCGCGGCACGGCCGTATTTCTCGATATATTCGGTGCGGCCGGGCAAAAGCACGACCACCCCCCGCGCGCCCGGCGCGGGCCAGAGCGCGGCACGGATCCGCACCCCGTCCGCCGCGCGCAGCCAGACGGCCCGCCCGCCGGGCGGCCCCTCGGCCAGGCGGTCGTGCAGGGGCGCCGCGCCCGCGCGCATTGCCGCAGGCCCCGGAGGCCTCAGGACAGCGCCGCGCCCAGCTTCATCGCCAGCCCCATCGAGCCGTCGACCTTCAGCTTGCCGGTCATGAAGGCGGTGGTCGGGTTCACATCGCCTTCGAGGATGCCCTGGAACACCTCGGCGCTGGCGGTCAGCGTCACATCCGCCTCTTCATCGCCCGCCCTGACGCCCGAGGCATCAAGCATGATCGCCCCCTCGCCGGTGATGACGAATTTCGCCACGCCGTCGAAACCGCCCTCCAGCTTCACCGCCAGCTTCTCGACGGCCTTGTCCACGATCTCGCTCATTCCGCACGTCTCCCTTTCGTGACCTTTCCCGCGCTGGCATTCTGCCGCCGATGCGCTACGATGGTGTTTATGAAAGCCCGGGTCCCGTTTCACAATCATGTCGTTGCGGCACTTCTTGCGCTGCATTTCGCCGCCACGCCCGCGCTGGCGCAGGATAAGGCCAAGCTCGACGGCCTGTTCGAGCGGCTCCAGGCCGCGCAGGACGCGGGCGAGGCCGGGCGTATCGAATCGGAGATCCTCATCGAATGGTCGAAATCGGGCTCGGCCGCGATGGATCTATTATATCAGCGCGGCACCGATGCGCTGGCCCTTGGCAATGGCGCGGCGGCGGTCGAGCATCTGACCGCCGTGATCGACCATGCCCCCGATTTCGCCGCCGCCTATGACGCCCGCGCCGCCGCCTATTACGTCACCGGCGACATCGGCCCGGCGCTGGCCGATCTGGCCCATGTCCTGACGGTGGAGCCGCGGCATTTCGCCGCCCTCGCCGGGCTTGGGGCGATTCTGGAAGAGACCGGCCAGAAGGAAAAGGCCCTCGCCGCCTATCGCATGGCAGCCGAAATCCACCCCCATCTGGCCGATGTGAAGGCCGTGATCGGGCGTCTGGCCGCGGAACTCGAGGGGCGGGACCTGTAGCCCATGGATGCGCCCGCCCGCGAGGGCCATCGCGTGACGGCGGTCCTGGGGCCGACGAACACCGGCAAGACCCATCACGCCATCGAGCGGATGCTGACCCATCGCACCGGGGTCATCGGCCTGCCGCTGCGGCTTCTGGCGCGCGAGGTCTACGACCGCGTGGTCGCCCGCGCCGGGCCCAGCCGGGTGGCGCTGGTCACCGGCGAAGAGCGCATCGTGCCCGAGCGCGCGCAATACTGGGTCGCCACCACCGAGGCGATGCCCCAGAACATCCTGGCGGATTTCGTCTGCGTGGACGAGATCCAGCTCGCCTCGGACCCCGAGCGCGGCCATGTCTTCACCGACCGGCTTCTGCATGCGCGCGGGCTGAACGAGACGCTGTTCCTGGGATCGGACACGATGCGCGGTGCCATCGCCGGGCTGGTGTCGAACCTGACCTATACCCGCCGCGACCGATTTTCGGTTTTGCGCTGGTCAGGTTCGAAAAAGATAAGCCGCATGCCAGAACGCAGCGCAATTGTCGGCTTTTCCGTTGAAAATGTATATGCCATCGCCGAACTGATCCGCCGCCAGAAAGGCGGCTGCGCGGTGGTGATGGGCGCGCTTTCCCCCCGCACACGCAATGCCCAGGTCGAGCTTTACCAGAACGGCGACGTCGACTACCTGGTCGCCACCGACGCGATCGGCATGGGGCTGAACCTCGACATCAAGCATGTCGCCTTCTCGGCCACCGCGA
The DNA here is from genome assembly GCF_042762395.1 of Pseudogemmobacter sonorensis. Classification (NCBI taxonomy): domain Bacteria; kingdom Pseudomonadati; phylum Pseudomonadota; class Alphaproteobacteria; order Rhodobacterales; family Paracoccaceae; genus Pseudogemmobacter; species Pseudogemmobacter sonorensis. The sequence continues at coordinate 223,446 of NZ_JBEFZE010000004.1, read as the reverse complement.
AATTCGACGGGCGGCGGATGCGCGCGCTCCTGCCGCAGGAGATCGGCCAGATCGCGGGCCGCGCCGGCCGCCATACCGAGGACGGCACCTTCGGCGTCACCGGCGAGGCGCGGCCGTTTTCCAGCGAATTGATCGACCAGATCGAGGCGCATAAATTCGCCCCGGTGAAAAAGCTGATGTGGCGCAATTCGGACCTGGATTTCGGCAGCGCCGAACATCTGATCCGGTCGCTGGAGCGGCCCACCTTCGACGAATGGCTGTCGCGGGCGCGCGACGCCGACGACGTGGTGGCGCTGAAGACGCTTTCGGCGATGCCCGAGGTGCGCGAGAAGCTGACCGACCCCAAGCGCGTGCGGCTTTTGTGGGACGTCTGCCGCATCCCCGATTTCCGCAATGCCTCGGAAAGCGACCACGCCCATCTGCTGTCGCGCATCTTCGGCTTTCTGGTCGGGCGCGGCATCGGCGGCGGGCGGATCCCCTCGGACTGGCTGGCGACGGCGATTCGGCGCATCGACCGCACCGACGGCGACATCGACGCGCTGTCGAAGCGCCTGGCCTATATCCGCACCTGGACCTATGTCGCGCAGCGCAGAAACTGGGTCGATGACGAATCCCATTGGCGCGGCGAGACCCGCGCTGTAGAAGACCGCCTGTCAGATGCGCTGCACCAGCGTCTCACGCAACGATTTGTCGACCGGCGCACCTCTGTTCTGCTGCGCCGGTTGAAACAGAAGGAGGACCTCGTGGCCGAGGTGAACGACAAGGGCGAAGTGACCGTCGAGGGTCAGTTCACCGGCAGACTCGAGGGGTTCCGCTTCCAGCAGGACGCCAGCGCCTCCAGCGACGAGGGCAAGACCCTGCGCCAGGCCGCCATCGCCGCGCTGCGGCCGGAATTCTCGCTGCGCGCGGACCGGTTCTACAACGCGCCCGACACCGAGATGGACTATACCGAGCAAGGCGGCCTGATGTGGGGCAGCCATGCGGTGGGCAAGCTGGTGAAGGGCGCCGATCCGCTGCGCCCCTCGGTCGAGCCCTTCGTCGACGACGAGGCGGGCGCCGATGTCGCCGAGAAGGTGCGCCGCCGCCTGCAGCATTTCATCGACCGCAAGGTCGCCGCGCTTTACGAGCCGCTGCTGGCCATGGGCCGGGACGAAACCCTGACCGGCCTTGCGCGCGGCTTCGCCTTCCGGCTGACCGAGGCGCTCGGCCTGCTGGCGCGCGAGGGCGTGGCGGCCGAGGTCAAGGAGCTGGACCAGGAGGCGCGCGGCCAGTTGCGCAAGCATGGCGTGCGCTTCGGCCAATACACCGTCTTCCTGCCCGCGCTTCTGAAACCCGCGCCGACCCGGCTGCGGCTGGTGCTGTGGTCGCTCTGGACCGGGCTGTCGGAATTTCCCGAAAGCCCTCCGCCGGGCCTTGTCACCATCCCCAATATCACCGAGGTGCCGAAAGAGCATTATCTGCTCTCGGGCTACCGCCCGGCGGGCCCGCGCGCGATCCGCATCGACATGCTGGAACGGCTGGCCGACATCCTGCGCCAGAAGGACAGCCGCGCCGGGTTCGAGGCCACGCCCGACATGCTCTCGATCACCGGGATGACGCTGGATCAGTTCGCCGAACTGATGGCGGGCCTGGGCTATCGCGGCGAAAAGGCCGAGCGGCCCAAGGTCAAGGCCAATCCCCAGGCCGAAGCGGCGGCGGCGGAAGCCGCCCGCGCCGAGGCCAGCCGCGCCGCGATCGAGGCCGCCGTGGCGGCGGGCCAGCCGGTCCCCGAAGGGGTCTCGCTGCTGGCGCCGCTGCCTGAGGCCCCGGTCGAGGCCCCGGTCGAGGCCGTCACGCCCGCAGAGGTGCCGGTAGAGACACCTGCGGAAACCGAAATGGCGCCCGAGGCCGAGGCCGCCGGGGAGGCCGCCACGGATGCCATCGCCGAACCGGCCGCAGACAGCCCGCCCGAGAGCGAAGGCGCCGCCGCCCCGGTCGAGATGGAGGCCTATTACACCTTCACCTGGGCGCCCCGGCCGCGCTTCCAGCGCCCCGAGCGCGGCCCGCGCGAGAACAACCGCCGTCCCGAGGGCCAGCGCCCCGAAGGCCAGCGTCGCGAGCGTTCGCAGGGCGGCAAGCCCCATGGCGCAAGACAGGGCGACGCCGCCCAGGGCGAGGCCCCTCAGGGCGAGCGTCCGCAGGGCGAACGGCCCCAGCGGCAGGACGGCGGGCGCAAGGAGTTCGGCGGCAAGCCGAAGGGCAAGGGCAAGCCCCGCCATGATCGCGGCCAGGACCAGGCTCCGCGCAATTTCGAGGCCCGCCCACCCCGGAAGGATCGCCCGATCGACCCCGACAATCCCTTCGCGGCGCTGCTCGCGCTCAAGGGCAAGGTCTGATCCTTGGCCAAGACCGGCGGCGGACGACCGGCCCGGGCGCAGGCACCTGCCGCCGAAGCCTCCCTGCCCCGGATCCGCATCGACAAATGGCTGTGGCAGGCGCGATTCTTCAAATCGCGCGGCCTGGCCGCCGAACTGGTCCAGGGCGGCCATCTGCGCATCAACGGCACCCCGGTCTCGCGCCCCTCGCGCGAGGTGGGGCTGGGCGATGTCCTGACCTTCCCGCAGGGAAGAAATATCCGCCTGATCCGCATCGTCGGAACGGGCGTCCGCCGTGGCCCGGCAACCGAGGCACAGACGCTCTTTATTGACCTCGACGCCCCGCCAGTGCCGCCTCCGCCGCTTGAATGATCCGCGCCCCTGCACTAGTTGGACCAGCGAAGAAGCCAGTCAGACCGCTACCGGGATCCCCCCAATGACCTATGTCGTCACCGACAACTGCATCGCCTGCAAATACACAGATTGCGTCGAAGTCTGCCCGGTGGACTGCTTCTACGAGGGCGAGAACACCCTGGTCATCCATCCCGACGAATGCATCGACTGCGGCGTCTGCGAGCCCGAATGCCCCGCCGATGCCATCCGCCCCGACACCGAGCCGGACATGGAGGAATGGGTCGCCTTCAACCGCAAATATGCCGAGATCTGGCCCGTGATCACCGAAAAGCGCGATCCGCTGCCCGGCTATGAAGAGCGCGACGGCGAGACCGGCAAGCTTGAGAAATACTTCTCGCCCAATCCCGGCGAGGGGAGCTGAGCCCCTGTTCGCGCGCGAAGGCGGCGCCCGGCCCGGTCGCGGGCGGCCCCGGGTCGCGTGAACGGGCCCGGAAACGGCGGCCCGAGTCGCGTCGAAAGGGTTCACGATTCGCCTACACGGCGTTTCCTGAATTGCATGCCACGGAAAAATCCTTTCATTCCGGGCGCCTGACCAACAACTGCCTGCTGTGGCGGCAGTTGGAATCAGGGCTTTTTTATGTTATGGTGCATTTGCAAACAAACATGGACGCCTGATCCCTGCCTCAGTGCTGCTCGCCTGGGACAGTATTTCTTGTGACAACAAGGACGCTCTCGCCGAAAGCTGGCCTTTCGGGGGGTCTCTGGTTGTCTTGAAAGCGGCGCCGACCGAGGAAAGACTGAATGACCAAGTCGAAGAAGCCCGAGTTCCGCCCCAACGAATTCGTCGTCTATCCCGCCCATGGTGTCGGCCGTATCATTTCCATCGAGGAACAGGAAGTCGTCGGCTTCAAGCTGGAGCTTTTCGTCATCACCTTCGAGAAGGACAAGATGACCCTGCGCGTCCCCACCCACAAGGCCGCCGAAAGCGGGCTGCGCGCGCTGTCGGCGCCCGATGTGGTCACCAAGGCGCTGGAAACCCTGCGCGGCAAGGCCAAGGTCAAGCGGGCGATGTGGTCGCGCCGCGCGCAGGAATATGAACAGAAGATCAATTCGGGCGATCTGATGGCGATTGCCGAGGTGGTGCGCGACCTGCACCGCACCGACGACCAGCGCGAGCAGAGCTATTCCGAGCGTCAGCTTTACGAACAGGCGCTGGAACGCCTGACCCGCGAGGTCGCCGCCGTCTCGGGCGTCGACGAGCTCGGCGCGCAGAAGAAGGTGGATGAGGTCCTGCTGTCGCGCGCGGCCTGATCCCCGCCGCGACGGCAACAGCGGCAAGAACGGTTGACGGCGGCCCCCTGCGGGCCGCCGTTTGCGTTCCGGGCCGGGGGATCCGGGGCGATACCGATCCGCTTGCCGCCATGCCGACCGGAACCTGCCTCGCGCTGATTTCCCCTCGGCCCGCATTGCGCGAAATTCCGCCAAGGTGACCCAGAGTGACCCAGAGGGCTTCCATGCCCTCCTGGCCCGTCACCCGCTCCGATCGCGCAGATCCTGCTGCTTTCGCACCCAGCACCAGAATGGATCTTCCGAGTCCTCGGCGTTCCAATCGGGAATGTCGCCCAGGATCTGTGAGGCCGCCTCCGGGATGGCGACCCCGAAACGTGCCACCAGCCAGCCGCGATAGGCCTGGTTCAAACCGGCCCGGCCCGGCGGCGCGGTGGGCGCCTCCAGGCCGTCGCTGCTGATCTCAGAATATCCGATGGCGAGGAGACGGAGAAAGTCGAGCGGCGTCCGGCCAAGCAGACAGACAAGCCCTTCCGAGCCCAGATGGACGATATGCTGGCCGCCGCCGTCATCAAGCCAGAAGGCGGCGTGCGAGCCGTCGCCCCCGGTGCGGGCGAAAGGAACCAGCCTGTCCCCGATATCCGGGACCATCTCGCCGAACCAGGCCATACCATGGTCCCGGGCCTGTTCGCGGGTGGCGACCCGGAAGAGGATCGCCGTGACACGCTCCGACTGCACGTCGTCTTCCGCTCCAAGCAGGCCCAGGCTGTCGCCGGGATAGGCGGCGCTTGGCATCAGAAAGCCATTCTCCTCCATCCAGTCGAACAATGCGCGGAACTCCGGCGGAAATGCCATGCCCGGCGGCAATCGATCGGCCATCTGCTGCGCATATTCCATGAGTATCCTGGCCTGTCGGAATCCATTTCCAGCCATCCTAGGCCACCGCCGCGTGCTGTAGAAGGGGCCTCTGCCGCGCGCCACCTTGCCTGTCGGGCGAAGCCGTGCCACTCTGGCCCCCGGACAGCGGCGACCGCCACCGTCCCGATATGGAGACTAGATGTCAGAGCTTGTGTGACAAGGCTCTCCGATCCCCGGAGAGCCGCGTGAACCCAAAGCCGCCGGGCGCAGCCGCGCCCTGGTGATTTTTCACGTCTGCACAAGAGACTTCCATGAACATTTCACGCGACGAGCAACGTGCGCTGCACGTTCTGGCGCTCGGCGGCCGCATCCTGCATGAGCGGGAGGGCGGCGCCAGGATCTCCTCGGTCACATGCGTCACACGAGACGGCATGATCCTTGCCGGTTTCGACATGACGACCTTCCAGAAACTGCGGCGCAAGCGCCTGATCGAATCCCGGGCGGGCGGGCCCTATCGCATCTCCAGGCGCGGCCGGATCTCGGTCCGCGCGCAACTCGACAACCAGGGGGCATGACATGCTGATCCGGGATGAGACGGCGAAGGACGTTCCGGCGATCCGCAAGGTGGTGGGCGATGCGCTTCGCCTGCTGGCCCAGTCCACCGGCACCGAGGCCGATATCGTCGACCGGCTGCGGGCGGACGGCGCGCTGATCCTGTCGCTGGTGGCGCAGGACCGGGGCGAGGTGATCGGCTATCTGGCCGCCTCGCCCGCGCGGATCGGCGGGCAAGACGGCTGGGGGCTGATCGGGCCACTTGCGGTCGATCCCGCAAGGCATCGGCAGGGGATCGGCACGGCGCTGATGGAGGGGGCGCTAAGCCGGTTGCGGGCGCGTTGCCGGGGTGCCGCGCTGGTCGGGGATCCGGGCTATTACCGCCGCTTCGGCTTTGGGGTCTTCCCGGGGCTGACGGTGGCGGGCTGCCCGCCCGAGGTGATCCAGGCCCTGCCCTTCGATGGCGCCGCCCCCTGCGGCGAGGTGGCGCATCACCCCGCCTTCGGCCTCGACCAGCCGCGATGATGCCGCCCGGGCCGCAGAAGCGTCACGCCTGCGGCCCGGCTCTCATTCCCATTCGCGCAGCCGCGCCACGTAGCGGGCCATGGTGTCGATCTCGAGGTTCACCAGATCGCCCTCGGCCACGCTGCCCCAGGTGGTGACCTTGCGGGTATGGGGGATGAAATTGATGCCGAATTCGCGGCCATCGACCTCGTTCACCGTCAGCGAGGTGCCGTTCAGCGCGACCGAGCCCTTTTCGGCGATGAGCCGCGCCAGGGCCTCGGGCGCGCGGAAGGTGACGCGCAGGCTGTCCCCTTCGGGGCGGACCCGCACCACCTCGGCCACGCCATCGACATGGCCCGAGACGATATGGCCCCCCAATTCGTCGCCCACCTTCAGCGCGCGCTCAAGGTTGAGCCGCTTGCCCACCGTCCAACCGGCAAGATTGGTCTTCGACACTGTTTCGGCCGAAATCTCGACATCGAACCAGCCGCGCGGCGCCGTGCCCTTGGCGATGACGGTCAGGCAGACCCCCTCGCAGGCGATCGAGGCGCCGATCTCGATCCCGTCGATCTGATAGGCGGTGGCGATGCGGGCGCGCAGGTCGCCCCGGCGCTCAAGCTCCAGAACCTCGCCCATATCCGTCACGATGCCGGTGAACATCCGCAATACCCCTTTGCCGCCTCGCCGATCTATCCCGCCAGCGGGCCGCCAAGGCAAGCCCCGGAACCGCCCTATTTTCGCCCATCTGTTGGATAATCCTTTCTTCTGATAGGCAATGTTGCCGCATGGTGTTCAAGGCCGTTCTGCGCGATCAGTGGAAGGGCCGCCGTAACCCCGGGTGGCGGAAAAGAGCGGGCGGGATGCGGCTTTCGGGTCAGGGCAAGCGGTTCTTGATGTTGCAAGGTCCCCACGGGCCTTTCTTCTCGCGCCTGGGGCGGATGCTGACCCGCGCCGGGGCCGAGGTCTGGCGCGTGGGCTTCAACCGCGGCGACCGCGCCTTCTGGCACGACCGCGCAAGCTTCATCGCCTTTCGCGGCCACCCCGACGACTGGCCCGCCACCTTCGCCCGGATCCTGTCGGAAAAGGCGATCACCGATCTGGTGCTTTACGGCGACACCCGCCCGATCCATGCCCGCGCCATCGCCATCGCGCGCGAGATGGGCGTGACCATCCATGTCTTCGAGGAAGGCTATCTGCGCCCCTATTGGGTCACCTATGAGCGTGGCGGCGCCAATGGCCATTCGCGGCTGATGGAGACCTCGGTCGAAGAGATGCGCACCGCCCTCGCCCGCGCCGACATGGACATGCCCGACGCCCCCGCCCGCTGGGGCGACATGCGCCAGCACATGTTCTGGGGCGCGATCTACCATTGGTTCGTGATGGCCGGGTTCTGGGATTTCCGCAATTTCCGGCCGCATCGGGCGCTGACCGTCCGGCAGGAGTTCCTGCTGTATCTGCGCCGCCTGGTGCTTCTGCCCTTCCACGCGCTGGAGCGCCGGATCGCGACCTGGCGCATCCGCCACGGCGGCTTCCCCTATCACCTCGTGATCCTGCAACTGGAGCACGACGCCAGTTTCCGCGACCATTCGCCCTTCTCGACCATGGCCGAATTCCTGGCCCTGGTGGTCGAGGGCTTTGCCCAGGGCGCCGCGCCCCATCACCACCTGGTCTTCAAGGCCCATCCGCTGGAGGATGGCCGCGTGCCGGTGAAGCGCGAGATCTACCGGCTGGCCCGCCAGTATGGTGTGGCGCATCGGGTGCAATTCGTGCGCGGCGGCAAGCTGGCCGCGCTGTTGAACCACGCCCGCAGCGCCGTCACCGTCAATTCCACCGCCGGACAGCAGGCGCTTTGGCGCGGATTGCCGCTGCGCGCTTTCGGTCGCGCGGTCTATTCCAAGCCCGAATTCGTCTCTTCGCAACCGGCCGAGAGGTTTTTCGCCCATCCGACCCGCCCCGATACCCGCGCCTATCGCGACTATCGCCACTACCTGCTTGAGACCAGCCAGGTGGCCGGTGGCTTCTACTCCTCGCGTGGGCGGCGTGAATTGCTACGACAGGTAGTGGACATGATGCTCTCGGACCAGGACCCCTATGACGCGCTGCTGTCGGGAAGCGCGGCTCCTCGGCAACAGTTGCGCGTCGTGAACTGAGGGCGCCGAAACACGGCGCTTTCATTTTCTCCCGTATTTCCGTATTCTTGCGGGCAAAACTTGAGGCAAATCCGAAAAAGGAGCCCGAGCAGTGAACCGATTGACCAAAGGGGGGGCGCAGGCCCTGACCCTGCTTGCGGTGTTTTCCATCGTTGCCAGTTGCGGTCTGCCGCGCCCCGGCCCGAACAAACGCGAGATCTTCGCGGGTTCGGTGCTGAACCAGGGCGATGCCTTCATCGTCACCGTGAACCCGCGCGTGACCCGGGCGACGGCGGTCCTGCCGTCCTTGGGCTTTTCCGATGCCTTCAAGAATGCGGGCCTGGTCGGATCCGACACACTGGCGCCGGGCGACGTGCTGGGCATCACCATCTTCGAGAACGTCAAGGACGACCCGCTTCTGGGCAATACCGGCCAGCGCGTCTCGGCGCTGGAAGAGGTGCAGGTCGACGGCCAAGGCTATATCTTCATCCCCTATGCCGGCCGGATCAAGGCTGCGGGCCAGACGCCCGAAGGGCTGCGCTCGGCCATCACGCGCAAGCTCGACGCCCAGACCCCCGATCCGCAGGTGACCGTGGCGCGGCTGGCGGGCGATGGCTCGGCGGTGTCGATCTCGGGCTCGGTCACCACGCCCGGCGTCTATCCGATCCAGCGCCCGACCCGCACCCTGGCCGCGATGCTCGCCCAGGCCGGGGGCGTGGCGATCCCGCCCGCCACCGCCATCGTGCGGGTGACGCGCGGCAACCAGACCGGCAAGGTCTGGCTCAAGGACCTGTGGGAAACCCCGGCGCTGGACATCGCGCTGCGACCGGGCGACCAGATCGTCATCGAAGAGGACCAGCGCCGCTTCACCGCGCTTGGCGCCACCGGGGCGCAGGCCCTGGTGCCGTTCCAGAGCGAGACGCTCTCCGCGATCGAGGCAATCGCCACCGTGGGCGGGCTGCAGACCATGGCCGCCGATCCGACCGGCGTCTTCGTCTTCCGCAACGAACCGGCCGAGATCGCCAACCGCGTGCTGGGGCGCAACGACCTGCGCGGCGACCAGAGGCTGGTCTATGTGCTGGACCTGACCGCGCCCACCGGCATGTTCGAAGCGCGCGACTTCCTGATCCGCGACGGCGACACCGTCTATGTGACCGAGGCGCCCTATGTGCAGTGGAACAAGACGCTTTCGGTGCTGACCGGCGGGGTCGGCGCGGCCTCCAGCGTCGATACGCTGGCGGGTGGCGGCTGAGGCCGCCCGAACCGCCCTGGCCCTGGAACCGCCTTGACCGTCGAACGCGATCCGAAACCCGAGGCCGCCGTGGAGATCCCGCGGCGGCTTCGCCATCTCAACCTGTCCTTCCTGCGCGACCGGCGGCTTCGGCGCATCCTGGCGCTGGCCGGGCATGAGTTGCGCTTCGGCCTGCCACGGCCCGGCGAGGGCGTGCTGGTCTGGGGCGCAAGCCCGACGGCCTGGCGCGGCGAACGGGCGGCCGCGCGCACGGGCGCGCCGCTGGTGCGGGTCGAGGACGCCTTCCTGCGCGGCATCGCCCCGGGGCGGATGAGGCGGCGCGGCGACGGGCCGCTCGGTCTCTTGATCGATGCCGAGGGCGTGCATTTCGACCCCGCCCGCCCCTCGCGCCTGGAGCGGATCCTGAGCGAGGATCCCTTGGACAATTCGCACCTTCTGGCCCGCGCAAAGCTGGGAATCGCCAGGATCCGGCATCTGCATTTGTCGAAATACAACATCCACCAGCCAGACTTGTCCCCGCCCGATCCGGGCTATGTCCTGCTGGTCGACCAGACCCGGGGCGATGCCGCGCTGCGCGCCTCGGGCGCCGGACAGGCGCGTTTCGACGAGATGCTGGAGGCCGCGCTCGACCTTCATCCCCATGCACGCATCCTGATCAAGACCCATCCCGAGACCGCGCGCGGCCTGCGTCCCGGCCATTACGGCAGCCGTCACCTGGGCGCGCGGGTTCGGATCTGCGACGCCCCCCACAGCCCCTGGCATCTGCTGGAAGGCGCGATCGCGGTCCATACCATCTCGTCCCAGATGGGGTTCGAGGCGATCCTCGCGGGCCACCGCCCCCATGTCCACGGTCAGCCCTTCTATGCCGGCTGGGGCCTGAGCCACGACCACGCGCCCCCGCCGCGACGCGGGCGCCGCCTGACCCCGGCGCAGCTTTTCGCGGGGGCGATGATCCTTGCGCCGCTGTGGTATGATCCGGCGCGCGACCGGCTGTGCAGCTTCGAGGAGGCGCTCGACCAGCTTGAGGCCGAGGTCCGCGCCTTTCGCCAGGACCGCGCGGGCCATGTCGCCAGCGGCATGCGGCTTTGGAAACGCGGGCGGCTGCAGGCGTTCTTCGGGCGCGAGCGGCGGCTGGTCTTCCAGAACGATCCCGCCCGCGCCACAGCCCTTGCCGGGCGCGAGGGGCGCGGCATCCTGGTCTGGGCGGCGAAGGCGCCGCCCCCGGCGCCCCCGCCCCCTGCACAGCCCGCGCCGCCCCTGCTGCGGGTCGAGGACGGCTTCCTGCGCTCGCGCGGGCTGGGGGCGGAACTGGTGCCGCCGCTCTCGCTGGTGGTGGACGACCTCGGGATCTATTACGATCCCGCCCGCCCCTCGCGGCTGGAGGAGATGATCCTCGCCCCCCTGCCCCCCGGCGGGCACCAACGCGCCGCCGCGCTGCTGGAGCGGCTGACGGCGGGCGGGGTGACGAAATACAACCTTGGCGGCGCGGCGCCCGACCTGCCCCCGCGCGAGGACGGCAGGCCGCGCATCCTCGTCCCCGGCCAGGTCGAGGACGACGCCTCGCTGCGCTGCGGGGCGGGCGCGGTCTCGACCAATCCGGGGCTCTTGCGCGCGGTGCGCGAGGCCAATCCGCAGGCGGTGATCCTGTGGAAACCCCATCCCGATGTCGAGGCGGGGCTGCGTCCGGGCCATGTCCCCGAGGCCGAGGCGCTGCGTTTCGCCGACCGGATCCTGCCCCGTGCCGATCTGGCGCTGCTGCTGGACGCGGTGGACGAGGTCTGGACCATGACCTCGCTGACCGGGTTCGAGGCGCTGCTCCGCGGGCGGCGGGTGACCACTCTGGGCGCGCCCTTCTATGCCGGATGGGGGCTGACGCGGGATCTGGGCCCGGTGCCCGCGCGGCGGTCGCGCCGCCCGGACGGCAGCCTGCAGCCGCGCCCCGACCTCGCGCATCTGGCCCATGCCGCGCTGATCGCCTATCCGCGCTACTGGGATCCGGTCTCGCGCCGCCCCTGCCCGCCCGAACTCGCGCTGGAGCGGCTGGCCGCGGGCGAGATCCCGCACCCCGGCCGCGCCAACCGCTGGCTGTCGCGCCTACAGGGGCGGCTGGCCAGCCACGCCCGGCTGTGGCGCTAGCCGCCAGAAGCGCAGCATCAGGCTCGCCCCCGCCGCGACAAGGCCGATCACCAGCCCCATCCACAGCCCCGCCGGGCCGTATCCGGCCTTGAAGGCGAGAAGATAGCTCGACGGGATGCCGATCAGCCAATAGCTGATGGCGGCGATCCACATCGGCGCGCGGGCGTCCTTGATCCCGCGCAGCAGGCCAAGCGCCATGGCCTGGGTCGCATCGGCAAGCTGGAACAGCGCGGCAAAGCCCAGCAACATGGCGCCCACGGCCAGGATCTGGCCCGCCATCGGGTCCGAGGGGTCGATGAAAAGCGCCACGATCCGCTCGGGCAGCGTCAGGAACAGCGCGATCACCCCCGCCGCGACGCAAAGCGACAGGCCGATCGCCACTTTCGCCGCGTCGCGCAAGGCACGCGCGTCGCCGATGCCGTGATAGCCCGCGATGCGGATCGTCGCCGCGCTGGACAGCCCGACATGGACCATGAAGGTCATCGCCGCCACCTGCAGGGCGATGCCATGGGCGGCAAGCTGCGCCGGGCCGATCCAGCCCATCATGATGGCGCTGGCCTCGAACAGCCCGCCCTCGGCCAGCCCGGTCAGCCCGATGGGCCAGCCCAGCCGGAACACCTCGGCCAGCGCGGGCCGGTCCAGCCGCCAGAAGCGGCGGAACAGCCGATAGGGCCGCAGCGCGGGCAGAAGCCCGGCGTAAAGCCCCAGGACCAGCAGGCTGAACACCTGCACCGAGAAGGTGGTCAGCGCCGCCCCCGCCACCCCCATCTCGGGGAAGCCCGCATTGCCGAAGACGAAAAGCCAGTTCAGCCCGATGTTGATGCCGATCGCGACCAGGGTGACCGCCAGCACGACCTGGGTCCGGCCAAGCGCGGCCAGCCAGCTTTGCAGCACCGCGACCCAAAGCGCGGGGATCATCCCCAGCCCGATGATGCGCAGGTAATCCTGCCCCAGGGCCGCCACCGCCGGATCCTGCTTCAGCCCCAGCAGCACCGCCTCGGAGAACCAGAACACCGGATAGATCGAGAGGCCGAAGATCGTGGACAGCCACAGCCCCATCCGCGCCGCCCGGCGCAATTCGGCATCCTGCCCGGCGGCGCGGGCATGGGCGGCCAGCGGCATCACCGCCTTGGCAAAGCCCGAGCCCAGCACGAAGAGGATGAAGAAGGTCGAAGAGCCGATCACCAGCGCGGCAAGCTCGATCACGCCATACCAGCCCACCATGACGGTATCGACGGTATGGAGCGCGATCTGCGCGAGGCTGGAGCCGACCAGCGGCAGGCCGAGGGCCAGCGTGGCGCGGGCATGGGTGGAATAGGAAATCGGGGAACGGGTCATGATGCCGCCGCTCTATCGCTTGCCCGATTTCGCGGCAAGTGGGGAGAGATGGGCTACGCCCCGTGTCGGCCCGGACCGACAGCGGGGCAGCACCCGACCACGACCGGCCCTCGGCTGGGGGATGCCTCCGCGCAGCCCTGCCAAGACCTTTCGGACGAGCCACCTCCCCCGGGCCCTCCCGGGAGAAGCCTTCCCGGCGAGGCCCTGTCGACAGACCTCCCGGACGCCCGCGGAACGGGAAGCATGCAGGGCGCGCCATTCCGTTGCCGCATCGGGGTAGCCGGAACCGAGCCGACAGAATTCACGCGACCTTCCAAAGCCCGGGCGAGAGGGTCACCCCCCCGGGCCGGACAGAGCGCCAGAGGACGGAGAGGAGAGCCCCGACGGAAGGGGCCAAGCCAAGGGACAACCCCAGGGGCCTTCCAAAGCCCGGGCGAGAGGGTCACCCCCGGGACCGGACAGAGCGCCACAGGACGGAGAGGAGCGCCCCGACGAAATGGACCAGGCCAAGGGATCGCCCCTGCCGCCTGCCAGTCGGGCAAGCGAACCTGCACGAAACCGCCCCCGGGCAGAGAAGGCCTTTCACGACCTGCTACGCCCGGGTTCTGCGCCCGCCGCCCCAGCGTCGCCCGTTCGCCCCCCCCCGGCCCCGCCTCTCCGGCCCGCCTCAGCCGATCCGCACCCCCGGATGCACGGCGGCGTCGAGGATATGGCCCGCGCCCTTCAGCACCTGCGCCGCGCTGCCCACGATCAGCGGATCGGGCAGCCCCACCACCGCCGGATCCTTGCCCGGATAGTCGATCGAGGCCAGGAAATGGCGCATGCAGTTCAGCCGGGCGCGCTTCTTGTCGTTCGACTTCACGATGGTCCAGGGCGCATCGGCGGTGTCGGTGTAGAAGAACATCGCCTCCTTGGCCTCGGTGTAATCGTCCCATTTGTCCAAGGACGCCTTGTCGATGGGCGAGAGCTTCCACATCTTCAGCGGGTCGGTCTCGCGCGCCTTGAAACGCTTGCGCTGCTCTTCCTGGGTGACCGAGAACCAGTATTTGTAGAGCCGGATGCCCGAGCGCGAGAACATCCGCTCCAGCTCCGGCACCTCGCGCATGAATTCCAGATATTCCGAGGGCGAGCAGAAGCCCATCACCCGCTCCACCCCGGCGCGGTTATACCATGAGCGGTCGAAGAACACGATCTCGCCCGCCGTCGGCAGGTGCTGGATATAGCGCTGGAAGAACCATTCGCCCTTTTCCTTTTCCGAGGGCTTGGTCAGGGCGACCACCCGGGCGTAGCGGGGATTCAGATGCTCCATGAACCGCTTGATCGTGCCGCCCTTGCCCGCGGCGTCGCGGCCCTCCATGATCAGGACGAATTTCTGGCCGGTCTCCTGCGCCCAGATCTGCACCTTCAGAAGCTCGGCCTGAAGCCGGGCCTTCTCGGCCTCATAGGCGGGGCGAGCCATCAGGCGACCATAGGGATAGCGACCGGTCTCGAACGCCTCGCGGATGGCATCGGCCTCGGCCTTGGGAAAGCGCTGCGGGCCTGTCAGCCCCTCGCCCGCCCCCGCAAGCGGGGCCTGCGGCGGGACGGGGGCCGGGACCTCTCCCCCGGTTGCGGCGCCAGGGGCGGCACCATCTGCGGCTTTCGGGCGGGCGAGATCATCCATCGGGCAACTCCTGACTGGCAACACGGCCGCAATCCTACAGCCCAGATCAGCCTTTGGCCTTGATCCCGGTCAAACCGGCGCGGCGCAGGCGCGGCACACAGTCGCAATCGGAATGGAAATGGCATGAAACCACCGCGCCTGCCCCATATTTCAGCGCGCCATTCCCCCGCGCCCCATGGACGAACCCCCGCGCTTGGGCCAGAAACGGGCGGAAGACCGCCCTGGTCCCGCCCGGATTCGGCCCACGCCCGGATTTCTGGTTTCAGGACCCCGAGGCGGAAATGCCCCCGAAGGAGTTTCGCCGATGATCACCCTTTACGGCGTCTATCGCTCGCGCGCCTCGCGCCCGCTCTGGCTCCTGGCCGAGACCGGCACGCCCTTCACCCATGTCCCGGTGATCCAGGCCTATCGGCTGGGCGGCGGCGCGGCGCCCGAGGGGATGCTGGCCTCCAATGCGCCCGCCTTCCTGCGGGTGAACCCCCAGGGCCAGATCCCGGCCATGCAGGAGGACGGGCTGATCCTGACCGAAAGCCTGGCGATCACCCTGCATATCGCGCGCCGCCACGGCGGGGCGCTCGGGCCCGCGGACGGGGCCGAACTGTCGCTGATGGAGCAATGGGCGCTTTTCGCCGCCACCGCGATCGAGACGCCCGCGCTGGAAATCCAGTATGCGCTTGGCGCGGGCGCGGCCAGCCTGCCCGAAAGCCGCGCCGGGATCGCCCTGAGCGCCGAGAAGCTGCGCCGCCCGCTGGCGCGGCTGGAAACCCATCTCGCCGACCATGGCTGGAGCGTGGGCGGCCGTTTCACCGTGGCCGACATCAACACCGCCGAATGCCTGCGCTATGCCCAGGGCCATGGCGAATTGTTCGAGGCCTTTCCCGCGGTCAAGGCCTGGCTGGCGCGTTGCCAGGCCCGCCCGGCCTTCCAGGAGATGTGGGCGCGGCGCGAGGCCGAACCGGCCTGACCGCCGACCTCGCCTCCGCGCACATATCTGCGCCCGGGACGGAAGATCCCGCAGCCCGCGCACAGTTCCGCCTCTGGTGCCGGGCGGGCGCGATGCCTAGTTTCATGCCAACGGAACCCGTCCGGGCCACAAGATGCCCGCCCGGCCGGAAACGAAAGGCACCGCGATGAAAAAGATCGGCTTTCTGTCGTTCGGCCACTGGTCGAACCAACCCGGCTCGGCGGTCCGCTCGGCCGAGGATGTGCTGTTGCAATCCATCGAGCTTGCGGTCGCGGCCGAGGAACTGGGCGCGGACGGCGCCTATTACCGCGTCCACCATTTCGCCCGGCAATTGTCCTCGCCCTTTCCGCTGCTGGCGGCGGTCGGCGCGCGCACCAGCCGGATCGAGATCGGCACCGGCGTCATCGACATGCGCTACGAGAACCCGTTCTACATGGCCGAGGACGCGGGCGCGGCGGATCTGATCGCGGGGCGGCGGCTGCAACTGGGGATCTCGCGCGGCTCGCCCGAGCAGGTGATCGACGGCTGGCGCCATTTCGGCTATCAGCCCGCCGAGGGCGAGACCGACCAGGACATGGCCAGGAACCACACCCAGGTCTTCCTGCAACTGCTTGAGGGCAAGGGATTCGCCAAGCCGAACCCGCGCCCGATGTTCCCCAATCCGCCCGGGCTTTTGCGACTCGAGCCCCATTCCGAGACGCTGAAAGAGCGGATCTGGTGGGGCGCGGCCTCGGACGCGACGGCGGTCTGGGCGGCGCAGATGGGCATGAACCTGCAAAGCTCGACCCTGAAATGGGACGAGACCGGCGAGCCCTTCCACGTCCAGCAAGCCAAGCAGATCCGCAAATACCGCGAGGCCTGGAAAGAGGCGGGCCACAGCCGCGCGCCCCGCGTCTCGGTCAGCCGCTCGATCTTCGCGATCACCTCGGATCTGGACCGGATGTATTTCGGCTCCTCCCGGCCCGAAAGCGATCAGGTCGGCGTGATCGACGACCAGCGCGCGGTCTTCGGCCGCTCCTACGCGGCCGAGCCCGCGAAGCTGATCAAGGAACTGCGCGAGGACGAGGCGATCGCCGAGGCCGACACCCTGCTTCTGACCATCCCCAACACGCTGGGGGTGGAATACAACGCCCATGTCATCGAAAGCATCCTGAAGGACATCGCCCCCGAACTGGGCTGGCGCTGACACGGCGGGAACGGGCGCGCGGTCCTGCGGCGTCCCGGTGGCCCCCCCCGGGGGGGGGGGACGCGCCCTTCCATGCGCGACATTGCCCCCGGGGCTCCGCCTGAAGAACGGCGGATCGGGTAAGAAAATCGTCGTCTCGGGTGTTGACAGCCGCAAGGGCATTGCCTACCTCTCGCCCCGTTGGCACTCGCCACTGCCGAGTGCTGATCACGACAGAACCTGGATACCCATGGGAGTTTACCAGATGGCTTTCAAACCGCTGCACGACCGCGTTCTGGTCCGCCGCGTCCAATCCGAAGAAAAGACCAAGGGCGGTCTGATCATCCCGGACACCGCCAAGGAAAAGCCCGCCGAGGGCGAGATCGTCTCGGTCGGCGAAGGCGCGCGCAAGGATTCGGGCGAACTGATCGCACCCTCGGTCAAGGCCGGTGACCGGATCCTCTTCGGCAAATGGTCGGGCACCGAGGTCACGATCGACGGCGAAGAGCTTCTGATCATGAAGGAAAGCGACATCCTCGGCATCATCGCCTGATGCGCCGGGGTGGCTCGCCTGGCCGGACCGGCCGGGCGCGGGCCGCGCTTTCTGTCTGAAACCTCTACATCCAAGGAGACAGCAACATGGCTGCCAAGGACGTTAAATTCACCACCGACGCCCGCGACCGCATGCTGGCCGGCGTCAATGTGCTGGCAAATGCCGTCAAGGTGACGCTGGGCCCGAAGGGCCGCAACGTCGTGATCGAAAAGTCGTTCGGTGCCCCCCGCATCACCAAGGACGGCGTTTCGGTCGCCAAGGAGATCGAACTTCAGGACAAGTTCGAGAACATGGGTGCCCAGCTCGTCAAGGAAGTCGCGCAGCGCACCAATGACGAAGCCGGCGACGGCACCACCACCGCCACCGTGCTGGCCCAGGCCATCATCAAGGAAGGCCTGAAATCGGTCGCCGCCGGGCTGAACCCGATGGACCTGAAGCGCGGCATCGACCTGGCCACCGGCAAGGTGATCGAGGCGATCAAGGGTGCCTCGCGCCCGGTCAAGGATTCCGACGAAGTCGCCCAGGTCGGCACCATCTCGGCCAATGGCGAGGCCCAGATCGGCCGTTTCATCGCCGATGCGATGCAGAAGGTCGGCAATGAAGGCGTGATCACCGTCGAAGAGAACAAGGGTCTCGACACCGAAGTCGAGGTCGTCGAGGGCATGCAGTTCGACCGCGGCTATCTCTCGCCCTATTTCGTCACCAATGCCGACAAGATGATCGCCGAGCTGGAAGACGCCTATATCCTGCTCCACGAGAAGAAGCTGTCGTCGCTGCAACCGCTGGTGCCGCTGCTCGAAGCCGTGATCCAGTCGCAAAAGCCGCTGATCATCATCGCAGAGGATGTCGAAGGCGAGGCCCTGGCCACGCTGGTCGTCAACAAGCTGCGCGGCGGCCTGAAGATCGCCGCCGTCAAGGCGCCGGGCTTCGGCGACCGCCGCAAGGCCATGCTGCAGGACATCGCCATCCTGACCGGCGGCCAGGTCGTGTCCGAGGATCTGGGCATCAAGCTTGAGAATGTCGGCATCGACTTCCTCGGCCGCGCCAAGAAGGTCTCGATCAACAAGGACAACACCACCATCGTCGACGGCGCCGGTGACAAGGCCGAGATCGCGGCCCGCGTCGGCCAGATCCGCAACCAGATCGAGGAAACCACCTCGGACTACGACCGCGAAAAGCTGCAAGAGCGCGTGGCCAAACTGGCGGGCGGCGTTGCGGTGATCCGCGTCGGCGGCGCGACCGAAGTCGAAGTGAAAGAGCGCAAGGACCGTGTGGACGACGCGCTGAACGCCACCCGTGCGGCCGTGCAGGAAGGCATCGTCGTCGGCGGCGGCGTGGCGCTCGTGCAGGCCACCAAGTCGATCGAGCACCTGAAGGGCGCCAATGCCGATCAGGACGTCGGCATCGCCATCGTCCGCCGCGCGCTGGAAGCGCCGCTGCGCCAGATCGCCGAGAATTCGGGCGTGGACGGTGCGGTGGTCGCGGGCAAGATCCGCGAATCCGACAGCCTGTCGTTCGGCTTCAACGCCCAGACCGAGGAATACGGCGACCTCTTCGCCTTCGGCGTCATCGACCCGGCGAAAGTGACCCGCACCGCGCTGGAGAACGCCGCCTCGGTGGCCTCGCTGCTGATCACCACCGAAGCCATGATCGCCGACAAGCCGGCGGACAAGGCGGCGGCCCCGGCGATGCCGGGCGGCGGCGGCATGGGCGACATGGGCTTCTGAGCCCGCTCCGATCCGCATGAAATCGAAGGGCGGCCCCGCGGGGGCCGCCCTTTTTGCTTTCCGAGCGCCGCGTTGCGCTTGACGCCCTCGGCACGGAATGGAAGGCGGAAGCCAAAGAACGGGGCGAACGCCTGCGCTCTGGATTCAAGGGCGTGGTAGATTTCATTACGGGGCGGGCAGCGCAGACGCGGACGCAGAATGCCTGCGAAGCGATGGCGGCCTATCAGCGTGATCGCAGCCAGCGGGAAGCCTTGCATCAGGCACAGGCGGGGGAGCTGGCGGCTCTACATAAGCGCCGTGCCGATCTCAAAGCACAGCAGCGGCAAGAGCGCATGCATCTGGCGGCCAAGATCGGCCAGATGCTGCGCCTGACGCGAGATATGGGGCTGGATGCGAAGAAAGCTCCCGATGCCACCCGCACCAGACAGCCCAAGCAACGCGGCTTCGATCTCGACCTTTGAGATATAGGGGAGAACAGCCATGACCAATGGTTCTATCAATCTGCCCACGCTGCACGGTGCGGGGCGCAATACGGGCGCGGCAGCACAACGCGATGCCGCCCATATCCCGCTTGGCACAGCTTCATGGCAGAGCCTTGAAGGCGATCATAGCCTGAAATTCCGCACGGGCGATCTGTGGCTGTCCCGTCACCTTACAGGCGAACCCGCCGGATACCGTGATGACCGCCATGTGCTGCTGGTCAGCGGTACGCGCATGGGTAAGGGCGCTTCGGTGATCGTGCCGAACCTCGGCCTGTGGCCGGGGTCGGTGGTGGTGATCGACCCCAAGGGCGAGAATGCCATGGTCACAGCCCGCAGACGTGGGGAAGGCTCCGCCTATAGCGCGGGCTTGGGGCAGCGTGTCCTGATCCTCGATCCGTTCGGGGAAGTGGTGCGGGGTGAGGATGATTTTGCGGATATGCGGGCTGCGTTCAATCCGCTCGATGTGATCCTGACGCGCAAGCGCGAGGCGGTGGACGATGCCGCCAGAATAGCGGACGCGCTGATTGTCAGCGAAGGCGGGCAGGATGCGTTCTTTGACGATACAGCCAAGGGGATCATCAAGGCGCTGATCCTGCATGTTGCCAGTGATCGCAACTACCCCGATCATCAGCGCAATCTTCTGACCCTGCGCCATGCCCTGCTGGCGGGGGATGATGAGATGCGCCGCATGCTGGAACGTAACGGCGTGGAAGAACCGCCCAGCGGTATCAGCCTGCTGTTCGCCCGCATGAAGTTTAACAGGGCGTTTGGCGGGGTGGTCGCCAAGCACGGCGCGATGCTGCAAGAATTGCTCGATTCCTCGCCCCGTACCCTCATGTCAGCGCTGCAAGTGGCAAGAACGAACACGGAGTTTCTGGACAGCCCTGCGCTGCGTTCCTGCCTTGATAGCTCGACCTTCCAGCTATCCGATCTCAAGCACAGCCCCACCAGCCTGTATCTTTGCCTGCCGCAGCGTTTCATGGGCAGCCACTACCGCTGGCTGCGCATGATGACCACGCTGATACTGGGTGAGATGGAACGCGCCCGCGCGAAGGTGCCGCCCAAATACCCCATGCTCATGGTGCTGGATGAGTTTCCTGCGCTTGGGCGCATGAAGGTGATTGAGAACGCGGCGGCGCAGATTGCGGGATATGGCGTCAAGATGATGTTCGTGGCGCAGACCATGGCGCAGATCAAGGATGTCTACAAGGACAACTGGGAAACCATGGTGGCGAACGCGGGTGTGAAGTTGTTTTTCGGGAATGATGACAATTTCACCCGAGAGTATATTTCCAAGATGATAGGCGATGTAGAATTGCGCCGTTGGGCGCAAAGCCACAGTCACAGTGAAGGGCGCACCCAAAGCCAGAGCCATGGCAGCCAGCAGGGCTATTCCGGCAACCGCACGATGGGTGCGTCCAGTTCTGTATCGTTCGGGGGGCAGAATGGCAGCTTCACATCCGGCAATTCCCGAAGTGTCAGTGAGGGCTGGTCGAACAGCCAGACCCGCAGCACCACGCAAGGCACCAGTGAGGGACACACGACAGGGGAAAGCGAGACGTTTCATAAACGCCCCTTGCTGACGCCGGATGAAGTCGGGCGGTTGTTTGGCAACCGCCAGAACCCTGCCATGCTTGCGCTGATCTCCGGCCTGCAACCCGTCGCGCTCAAGCGCACCATGTACTTTGCCGATCCGGTGCTTTCAGAAAAATTCGATCCGCACCGCGATCACCCGCCGCCACTCACCCGCGCCCAGCTTGCCCAGCGTGATATGAACGTGTTCTTCAAACACGTTCTGTCACCTCCGCCGCCCAAACCAAAACCCGCAACGATTTCATCGAACGATACGCCTGAAGCGGTGTACAAGGATGTAACGCCCGTGCGCCCAGCCACTACGGGCTTGATGCGGGCAGCCCTTCGCTCTGCGATGTTCACGGCACTCAAGCTGCTGATTGCGGGCGGTATGGGGATAGCAGCTTACGTGCTGGCCGTAAGCTCATAACCTCACCACATGCGGCTGGCGATCAGGGGGGCAGAGATTATTCTTTAATCGTTACGACCGGGCAATATCCTGCTCAAGCAACATGCGGACATACCGGGTCATGGGAATGCCCCGAGCGGCCGCCTTGGATTTGACGGCATCCAGCAGAGATTTTGGCACTCGCATGTTCAACGCTGCGGCTTTCTTCTCAAACTCGTAGCGAACAGGCGTTGCTGCACTCCAATCGAACTCAGACAGGTCAGACTCGGCCACGAATTTCTCAGCGGCCTCATCTGTTGGCAGGGTCGGCCATGGCTTTTTCGATTCGTTCATAGTGTTCTATCTCCTTTCTGTGCATGTATCTGGCACTGATCGGGCGCAGATAGGTTCCATCCTCTCGCTCTCGATGCATGTAGACGATGAAAACAGGTCGCCCGTCCTGCGTTCTGGCGGCTGTTCTCAGGCGCGGTTCAGCCGGATTCGGATCGGGGATGTTGAAGGTCATGTGCTGCAAGGCATGCTCGATCTCAGCTTGACTGAGGCCATGCTTGCCACATTTCGGCCAGTTCCCGTCATCCCATTCGATGCCTGAAATCTTCATCATCATGGCTTTCAAGCATACACAAATCACTACACAAATGCAATACTATTGTAAGTGTTTCGCTGAGACATCAGCCCCACATGCGGCTGGCGATCTCGCGTTCCTCCTGCCCCAGCACGTGGGTATAGATCGCGGTGGTGGACAGGCTGGCATGACCCAGCCAGCGCTGCACAAGGGTTATCGGCACGCCGGAACGGATGGCATGAACGCCAAAGGCATGGCGCAGCCCCTTCGGGGTTGCGTGTGGGCCTGCGCCAATCTTTGCCTCCCGCATGACGGCTTTCACCAGCCACCATGCGCGGCTGCGTGACAGGCTCCATAGCGGTGTCTCTGCCGCGCCGCCCAAGCCGTCCAGGCGGTTGACAAGCTGATCGGGCACGGGGATTTCCCGCACGATGAACGCACCACGTTTCTTGAGGCTGAGCACAGCGATGGTGCCGTCATCGGCGTTGATACTGCCCAATGTCAGGCCAAGGGCTTCTGATATGCGGCATCCGGTGAAGGCCAGCACAAGACACAGCGCAGCGATCTCGGGGCGTGGGTGCTTGCCTGCGGCCACGATGAAGCGCCCGCGTTCCTGTGGGGTCAGATACTTGCGCCGTCCGTCACGGGCGTAGAGGCTGGCGGGGCGTGAGTGGTGTAGCTTTTCCATGTTTTCCCTTGTCGGCAAAGGACTTGCCGAGAAGGGAGGACACGACAGAATTGCACATTCTGTTAAGGCCACCTCAAAGCCTTGGAACCGTATGGCTTTCGCGGTGGTATCACCTCCAGCACTTATCATCGGGACTGCGGGGAAGCAAGCAAAACAAGCCCTTTTTGGGTGACTCAACAGAATGTGCAATTCTGTTGAGCGTAGTTGGCGGCGGTATCTTCGGCATTAAACCTCTCCCATTTTGTGGGCCGGTTTTTGCTGGATAGACTTCCCTGTTTTGGCCGCTATCAGGAAAGGCACAACCATGTCCTACGACGACTACCTGCGCCGCATGACGGAAGAGCAGTTCAAGCAAGCCCAGCAGATGCAAAATGTGCAGAGCTATCAAGTGCCGGATCACCAAACCGCGCAGGTGATCAATAACAAGCTCGAAGAGCTGCGCCGCGAGCAAGACCAAAAGAAAAGCTGAGGAAGCGCAACACAACTTTGCCGGACTGGAAGCGTTCCAGTCCGGTGTTACGGATTCAGGCAACACGAAGAATATCTATCGCGAGGGCGAAATGCTCACTAAGGAAGACAAAAAGCGTATTGAGGCGGAGGAAGCCTATCGCGCAAAAATGCAAAAGCAGCATGGAAAATCCGAGATCGGCATAGGGATCAAGCGCCAACTTGGGAAGAACATGCTGCATGTCATTGGGCTTTTGCTGTTTATCGTTCTGCCGCTCACTACCTGTGTCGTGCTAATGCAGCCCTGACCGGATGGTCACCTCATAATGCGGCTGTGAAACGACATCAGTGGGCGCGCTTAAGGTGCAGGTTTCGGCACAATATTTGGCCCCAAATGAAGCGTGAGGGGGCACTAATCCGCGAGAATGGAATGACCACAGTTGTACAAAATGATCCGATTAAGAACCTGTTTCAGTCCAGGGAGTCTGTGCTCAGGCTGATCGCTGTTGCCTTCGCCGTTCTTGTACTGGCTGTAAATGCGCTAGGTATCAGTCGGGCTTTGGGAACGTTTTTTGAGCAACAAAGAGACCCTCGGTCTTGGTTGGCAGATGAGGTTTCCGCGCTGGCGCTGCCCGATCTTCTTTTCTACAGTGGCGGCTTTGGCAACGTTGCGGCAGTCTTGTGCTATGCGCTGCCCGTCTTGATCATCGCAGCCATAGCCATGAGCGTTATTCCGGCTGCCAGCAAGTATGTGCGGCTTGTTGACCTGATGGCGCTATGCGTGTCGCTGCTCGTTATTCTGGGCGTGGTCGTGAGCTTCTCTAATGTCTCCGCTGATCTTCGCCGCTTTGAGTTCACAACTTACGGCACATGGGCAACGCCGCAGAACAATGTGCGGGAATTCTGGCTGCCTCTCGTGCCGTCATGGGGAAGCTTTGCCTCTGTCCTCGTTGCGGTGTTACTCACGTTTATCCTGTTTGGGAACCGGATCGTAACGGCAGCAGGTTTGGGCGTTATTGTGCTAATTTTTATTGGCCCCATGCTCTATAGCGACAAAGAGCATCCCACGTCATCTATGGATAGTCTGCTTGACAGCCGCGAAGATGAGGCGCGCCCCTACCGCCTTTCGGATGAGAGCATTGAAAGTCTGATGCCGCCGCGCGCCTCTCCGTAAGCGGGAAAACCATGCGGCCTGCATGAACTTGAAAACAACACCGCAGGAAGACAAACAGACGCTGACTAAATCTTGCGCCTGTTTTAGCTCGCGGACTTGATAGACAACACCAGCGTCATAGGCGCATTGCTGGTGGCCTGAAAACCGTAGTGCTCGTAAAAGGCTTTGGCTTCTGGTGAGATCGCATGCACCAGAACACCGCGTATCCCAAGGATGGAGGCCGCTTGCGCGGTGCGCAGCACCGCATCTTGCAGCATGGCAGCTCCCAGCCCCTTACCCTGCCAGCCTCGATCAATCGCAAGCCTGCCGATGATCGCCATGGGGATAGGGTCGGGCATGTTGCGCCGGAGCGAACCGGGGGCGGCGGCAATATCCAGTGCGCCGGATGCCAGACAATAGTAACCGACAACCCGCGCCCCATCGGCCGCGACATAGGTGCGAGATGCACCGCTGGCGTGGTTAGCCCGCGCCCTGCGGCGCAGCCAGTCGTCCAGTGATGCGGTGCCGCTGTCAAAGCTGTTCAGGTCGTGGTGGTCGGCCAGAAGCTCCGGCGCCTTAAGCATCAGCCCTGCCAAGGTTTGGGGGCGTTCATCAGTCGCTCAAAGCCCGCGCCGCTTGGCGGGCGGTCGAGAATGTCCAGAAACTGCTGATAGCTTTCGGCGTCCACCTTCACCAAGGTCTGATCCAGTAACGTGTCCTCTGCTGCGCGGTAGGCGGCATCAATCATGAAATCTGAGCGGGTCTTGCCCCGGATTTTGGCGGCGCGGTCGATCAGCACCCGCACGTCCTCGCGGATGCGAAGGTTGACGGGCTTGGCGTGGTTACTCTCTGGTATGGTCTTGTGTGGCATGGTCATTCACCTTTCATGACTCATCATAGCACATAGAGATACACATTGTGTATCTATTTTCTGGGTGTGGTGGGTGGGCACGAGGGCTTGCAGCCGCCCGTTCGGGTGGCTGCGCATGTTCCTAGAACAAAGATAGCTGTTGCGGGGCGGGTTTGCACCAGGGGGTGCGCTTGGCCTCGTGGTCAAGCCATGCGGTGACGAAGGCCACCGCCCCGCCGTAGGCTGCCACGCTGCCAGCGGGAATGAAGTGTGAGCGGTAGCCTGTTTCCGTGACGGGCAATGCGGCCTCGCCCGTGCTGTGTAGCTCGATGTGGTCAACCAGCCCGAACGCTTGCGGTGTAAAGTTGATGCGTATGGCGATGCCGCGCCAAGTGATGCTGTGTGTTTCCATGCTCTCGACCTCCCTTGGTAGGTACGCCGCTTACGCGGCGCGTCCTTCCTGTAGGGGGGTGGTCTGAATGGCTCGAGCTTGCAGGCCGTGCAGGTAGTCGGCGGCGCGTTGGGCATGGGCGGCTGCGGTGAAGATCGCCCGCTTGTCACCCTTCAAGACGGTAAGCCAACTTTGAATATAGGCGGCATGGTCTGCGCTCGGCTCCAGCGTCAACGCCAGATCGGCACACAGGAACGCCGCGCCAAGCTCGGCCACCAGTTCCTCACGGGCGTAACCTTCATCGCCCCACCGCTTGCGCCCAAAGTCCCGATCCAGCCGCGCGGGGTGCTTCGTCCAGTGGGTCAGCTCGTGCGCCAGAGTGGCGTAATAGCTTTCAGGGCTGCGGAACGCTTCAAAGGCGGGCATCTGCACATGGTCGCTGCCGCCACTGTAATAAGCGCGATTGCCACCATGGCGAAGCTCTGCGCCTGTCGCCGTAAAGAACGCCTCCGCATGCGCGATGCGTTGCACGGGGTCAATCACGGCGGACGGCGGGGTGCGGTATTGGTCGGGCAATCCCTCGATCTGCTCCACATTGAACACGGTGTATCCCTTCATAAAGGGGATGGTGCGTTCCTCGTCCTGCCCGTTCTCGCCTTCCTCGGTCTTGGTGATCGTGTTGGCATAGACCACCAAAGACCCGCGTTCCCCCTTGCGCACATGCCCGCCAAGCGCCTTGGCTTGCTGGAAGGTCATCCAGTGCGAGGCGGTAAAGCCCGCCTCCACCGATGCCGCCCAGAGCATCAGCACATTGATGCCGTTGTATGGGGTGCCGTTGTGCCGCAAGGGGCGGGTAATACGCCCCTCAAGGTTGCCATTGCTCCATGGCTTGATCCAAGTAAGCTGGCCTTGCTCAAGATCAGCCACAATCTTATCGGTGACTTTTTGATAAACATCGGTTTTCATGGGCGTTCTTCCTTTCCTAGATGCCGTTTGCGCATGCAAACGGGACTAGGCCCGCGCCAATGAGCGGGGGAAAACCGTCCAGACCGTATCCGGTGGAGGGGGATCACCCACCCTGCACGAAGGCGTAAGACAAGGAAGGGTGGGGATACCGCCGGATACGCCCAGGCGCCTAAAGGCGCAGGGCTTGGTCTTGACGGTTGGGGGGCTGCAAGCCCCAACGAAAGAAACAGCTATCAGCCTGAACAGGTTGGCTGGATTTTAAAGATGGGAAGTTCAGAAGGGAGAGCCGCAATCTCCCGTCTGATCATGGGGTTTTCAGGGGCAGCCGGAATGCTCCCCTGAATGACGGTCAAGTGGTCAATCGCTTGTGCATGGTTTGGTGTCGGTGGAGAGGCAAATCTCCAAATCTGACGAGTGGGTTCAGGGGGCGCGATAGCCCTTTGACCGATGGGGGTTGGGGAGCGCGGCGGCTCCCCCAGTGGTGATGCAACGGCCAGACGTTTGCGAGTGGTAGAGCGACGATACGGTCTATCGGTCTGACGGGCGGCTCAATGCCCGAAGTCAGGCCGTGGCGTGGGGGATGCAACGGGGGCGCGCAGCGGCCCCCTTGCCGAGATTGTGCGGTACTACCGCACACATCTTGCATACAAGGGCTTCAGCCCACGACTCGCGCGCACGTTCCGCACGTGCTCGCATAGCCTAGTCACCATACGAAAGGTTAACTCTTCCCATACGATACTCAAAACTGAGCTTGCCTTCCCCACCATACACTTTGTGCAGGCGCAAATAAAAATTATAGTCCGTTTCGATTTCATTTAGTTGTCGGCTGGGTAGGCCATTATTCTCATGAGCCTGATTTACAACACGGAAAAATTCATCCTTCGCTAGTGGCGCTGATAACGATTGCCCTCTGCTTGACATTGTGGTTCCTTTCGTGAACGTTTTTGAGCTTGCGGCCCTGCTCGCAAGTATAGTATGCGCGAGGGGCGCAGTCACTACATTTTGTATGGGGTGAGACACCTTGATACTCAGTCTTGATCAGATCGAAGGTGATGAAGATGACGCTAGGAAGTTATGCAGAACGGCGCTCTTGCACGAACTTGTTCGGTTTTCACGTCAGCTAGATGCCACAACTGGCATGATTGCTCTTCGCGGTCACAATCAGAGCACATTTTGTTTGCTTCGCACGAATGATGCCTTGCTTCTTGGTCAGGCCCTAAGGGGGCCGATGAATCGGTCGGCCAAACGAAAACTCCACAAGAGGGTTTTTTTAAACGTGCCGCGTCGAACATTGAGCCATGAGTATATAGATACTCTCAAAGATATTCACCCCACAGATGGGGAGCAAAATCCATTTATACATTTTATGTTTGGCACTCACAATCAGCCTGAATACACGATTGTTTATGCAGACAGGCTCAGATGTTTTGAGCTTGTTCTCTATATAGAACAGCGAGCATTTCGCGACTATATCTTCAGGAGCATGTAGATGCCTTACCGCGTAAGAAATATCCAAGGTAAGACCAAGGTATATCTATTCCTTATGGATGAAGGCGTAAGGGATGGAAAAGACGCGGAGGTTTGCAAGGCATTCGAAAGCCTTATCGGAGAAATCAGGAAGGAGAACGGGATTGATGCACCAACACTTTTCACAAAATCCTCCCATATAATTGAATTGAATGGAATGCTGTTTTGGATAAACAGCAAGGAAAATGGCTCTGGATTCCTTAATTCATTTGTTCTAAGTCGGAGGGCAAAGTTTTGAATGTCTTCCTTGATATATTAACTCTTGCCGGATACGTAATAGAGATTATCGGAATTGTCATGATGGCAAATCGCTTTATGGCGGTGGATATACTCAGCCTTATCATTGGCATAATTTTAGCACCTTTTCGTTCGGGGATGCCCAGCATGATAGCTCGCCTATCAGAAAATGAGCCAGAAAATGCTTACAGGACATTTAGAGGGCTTTCATTCCTTGCGTGGGGCTTTTCTTTTCAGCTGATTTCGTTTGTAGCGGAAAATTTTCTTTTATAAGGCGATGATCTTCTCATGATTTTTATCCTCCATATCCAGAAGTGACTTGCTCCGCCTCGCCCGATATAAAACTCTTAACCTTAAGTCCGCTATAGCTTAGCACATAGCTTGGTAAGCGCTACTTGGCGTGCTTCGTCGTTCCCTCCGCAGAGGACGCAAACATTCGGCTGGCCGCAGCGGGCGCGCTGGATAACCTGCCCATGAGAGAGTGGCGGTAACCACACGCGCGAACCCCATATGGCATAGTGTTGTCAGGGGTTTCCTTCGCGCTGCCTCACTGTAAGATGGTTCAGAACGACTTGGAACCGTCAAAAAACGCCAAATTTACTATTTGCGATTCAAGCGCCTCGTTTACAAATGTTCCCAGCGCATACCCGGTATGCGTTTCCCTTACTTGCGATAAGAAACTTTCCCCTTGATCGTAGCCTGATTCGGGGGTGCACGACACACCTTACGGCTGGATTCTTCCGGCAGGGTGAAGGTCGTGGGGCGTATGATGCTGGTCTTTCAGGCCAAAGGCTTACGTATATCAAAACATCCAGCACGTTGGCTGTCGCTTCTGCGGCATATCGGCGGCAACAGGCACCTGCCTTGGCGGATATATCGCCGGGAAGGGCTTAATCACCAAGGCTCTGGCGTTGCTAGGCGCACAGGTCACTCTCAGCTCCAGTATCCGGAGGCCTGCCCATCGGAGGCGGGATGCTCAGCCCGGCACTGTACATACCTCGGGCGCAAGCCTAGTGCGGGCTTCTCGTTCCAACTACAAGGAATGAGCCAACATCCCGCACAGTTCTGCATTGATCCAAGTCCATGGAAATGTAGAGTATAAAGTCATATGTTCTTGATTTGTTCTTATCACTTCTGATATACTACCCCGTTTCAACAATCGTGCAACAGACAAGGAGGTCGGACATGAGCGAAGACGAAAACCTGACTGGCCTCGGCAGTCAAGAGAGCGCCCCCAAGGGTGACTTTCCCGCCCTTCGGTTTGATGCCGAAGCCTACCGCCCCCACCTTGCCGATAGCGATCTGACCGAAGCCCAGCAAACGGAACTTCTGGCGGCGATTTGGCAGATCATGGTCGCCTTTGCCGATCTGGGCTTCGGGCTGGACCCCGTTCAGTATCTCCAAGGTCTGCAAGCTCTGGATAACACCCCGCCCAGCCCAAAACCCGCTCCGAAACCCCGCCGCGATATGGTAGGCTGCACGGGTCAATTCTCGGAACACACTAACCACAAACCTGCAAAGGCTCACAAACGGCCTTCTGCGGAAAGGAAGGAGTCATGAAGTCCAATGAACACAAACCAATGGCCAGCCATGCCGTAATCTATTGCAGGGTGTCCAGCCCTGCTCAAGTGGCCAAAGGGCATGGTATGGTCTCGCAAGAAACCCGATGTCGCGAGTTTGCGCGCATGAAGGGTTATGAGGTTGCCGAAGTGTTCACCGACGGTGCCGTGACGGGTGGGCTGATTGATCGCCCCGGTATGTCCGCCATACTGGCGTGGCTGAAAGCCCGCAAGAAATCCGGCTCCTATGTCGTGCTGATTGACGACATTTCCCGCCTCGCGCGGGACGTGAAAGCGCACCTTGAATTGCGCGGCGCGATCTCGAGTGCGGGTGCGCGGCTTGAAAGCCCCTCGATTGAGTTTGGCGAGGATTCCGACTCTATTCTGGTTGAGAACCTGCTGGCCAGCGTTTCGCAGCATCAACGCCAGAAGAACGCCGAACAGACCCGCAACCGCATGCGCGCGCGTATCCAGAATGGATATTGGCCGTTTATCTCCTGCGCAGGCTATAAGTTCCAGCACAGCCCCGGCGAGGGAAAAATCCTTGTGCGTGATGAGCCTGTGGCCTCGATCATTCAGGAAGGTCTGGAAGGCTACGCCTCTGGTCGCTTCCAGCAGCAAAGCGAAGTCAAACGCTTCTTTGAATCCTGCCCGGCCTTTCCGGGCAAGAACAAGCGCGGCGAAGTGCGCAACGAGCTTGTGAAGCAAATGCTGACCAAGCCGCTCTATGCGGGCTATGTCGAGGCGTTGGACTGGGGCGTGCCGTTGACCAAGGGGCGGCATGAAGGCTTGATCGACTTCGCGACCTTCGAGCGCATCCAAGCCCGCCTGCAAGAAAGGGCACGGGTGCCTGTGCGTGTCGATGTGTCGGCTGACTTCCCCCTGCGCGGTGCGATTGCCTGCGCCTGCTGCGGCAGGCCGTTCACGGCCTCGTGGTGCCGCAGCAAGACGGGTGAGCGGCATCCGTACTACCTGTGTTTCACCAAAGGCTGCGAACGCCGTAACAAGCATATCCGGCGTGATCTGGTCGAAGGGCAGTTCGTCGCCATGCTGGACGCACTCACCCCCGCGCCCAAGCTGTTCACGCTGGCGCGCGCCATGTTCAAGGATGCTTGGACGCAGCGCATGGCGCAGGCCAAGGCCGTGGCCAAGACCTATGAGCGCGAGATTGCCAAGGTCGAATTCCAGATCGAAGGGCTGCTTGATCGGATCGTTGACGCCACCTCGCAAAGCGTGATCGCGGCGTATGAGAAGCGGATTCACGCACTGGAACGCAGCAAGGTGGCGCTTGAGGAAAAGCGGCAGAACAGCACCCAGCGGCATGACACCTTTGAGGCGTTGTTCGAACTCGCCTTTGGGTTCCTCGCAAACCCTTCTAAAATATGGAATCTTGGCAGAATCGAGTGTCAGAAACTGGTGCTGAAACTGACCTTCTGCGACCGTCTGGAATATGCGCCCGAAACGGGGTTTCGAACCCCAAAAACATCCTTACCCTTCAAGGCGTTAGGGAGGATTTCATCTGGCAAATGCGAAATGGCGGATAGGGTGGGATTCGAACCCACGGATGTTTGCACATCGGCGGTTTTCAAGACCGCTGCCTTAAACCACTCGGCCACCTATCCATCGCCTGCGCCCCGGGTTCGCCTGCGAGCACGGCCTGCCGCGCGCGGCCCCGGCCCTCGGGAAGGCTCCAGGCCTTGCCGCCCGCCGACGGCGGCGCAAAACCGGGTCGAGGGACTGCACGCCCGACAGATCCAGCCCATTATGGCCTGCCGAGTGATTCTGAAAGGGCACGCCGCGCAGGAATTTCACCATTCGTGAACTGCGCGCTCGGGCTCTGCCCTTCCCATGCGGCCCGCCTGCCGGTATGATCTGGCCCGATACCGCCCGTGTTCGGGCCGGGAAGCGGCCGGACCGCCGTCTTCGGGCGGAATGGCCGGGCGCCGGGGCGGAGCGGGCAACGGCGGGGCGGCGACCGGGTCGGACGGCGAGAACCGGCAACGGACGAAAACGGGCAAGGACAAGGCGCGGCGTTCAAGGACCGCGCAGGGCATGAGGGCGCAGCATGATTTTCCAACAGACGGGCCCGGCCCCTCGAACGAACCATGGCCCCGGGCGGAAGCGGGAACGCCCGGCCGCACGCCTCGAAGCCGCGCCCAGGGCCGGGATCCGGGCGCTTGCCCTGCTGCTGCCCGCGCTTGCCCTTGCCGCCTGCGAGGCGGGGAGCAACCCCTTCACCGGCAGCGGCCAGGCCGAGGGCGCGCCGCGCACCCAGACCTCGACCCGGCTGGTCGAGCGCGATGTCGAGGCCCCCGGCGTCTTCCAGGTCACCGATGACGCGCTTTGGGACGGTCGGCCCTCGCTCGGCGGCGTCTGGGTCGCCTCGCCCGATGCGACCGACCCCGAGCGGGTGATCATGCGCAACCCCGCGAACGGCAAATTCGTGATCGGCGCCCTGTTCCGGCGCGAGCGCGACAATCCCGGGCCCGCCTTGCAGATCTCGTCCGATGCGGCGGATGCGCTCGGCATCCTGGCAGGGCAGCCCGCGAAGATCTCGGTCACCGCGCTTCGGCGCGAGGAAGCGCCCGAGACCACGCCCGAAACCCCGATCCTCGACAGCAACGAAAGCCTCGGGACCGCCGTGGCGGGCGCCATCGACGGCGGCGGGGTAGAGACCAGGCCCCTCGACGGCCCGACCGCGCCCGCCCGGCCCCCGACCGCCACGCCCCCTGCCCCGCCTGCGGCCCCCGCACCGGCACCGGCGGCTTCGGGCCGTCCGATCCAGATCGGCTTCTTCTCGGTCGAGGCCAATGCCAAACGCGCCATCGACACGCTGTCGAAGGCCGGGATCGCCGCCGAGACGCGGCAGGAAACCTCGCAGGGCAAGACCTACTGGTCGGTGACCGCGCGCGGCGACGCGGCGCTGCTGACCCGGATCAAGGCCGCCGGTTTCACCGACGCCTATATGCTGAGATAAAGGAAAGCCGATGTCCCTGCGCTCGATGCTGAAACCCCTTTGCCTTGCCCTTGCGGCCCTCGCGCTTTCCCCTGCCGCCCGCGCCTTCGAGACCGAGGCCACCGGCGCCTGGGTCTATGACGTGACCACCCATACCGTGCTGATGGACAAGAACGCGGGCGAGCCGCTGCCCCCCGCCTCGATGTCGAAGCTGATGACGATCAACATGCTGTTCGAGGCGCTGCGCGACGGCCGGGTCAGCATGGACACCACCTTCCCCGTCTCGGAGCGCGCGGTCGAGATGACGCGGCGCGGCGGCTCGACCATGATGCTCCAGCAGGGCGACCGGCCGACGGTGCGCGACCTGATCTACGGCATCATCGTCAATTCCGGCAACGATGCCTGCATCGTCGTGGCAGAGGGCCTTTCGGGCAGCGAAGAGGCCTTCTCGGCCCAGATGACAGAACGCGGCCGCGCCATCGGCCTGACAGCCTCGGTCTTCGCCAATTCCTCGGGCTGGCCCGATCCCACGCATCGCATGTCGATGCGGGACCTGGGCGTGCTGGCGCAGCGCCTGATCGAGGAATTCCCCGAATACTACCCGATCTTCGCCGAGACCGAATATACCTACAAGGGCCGCTCGCCCGACAACCGCTTCAACCGCAACCCCTTGCTGCGGCTGGGGATCGGGGCGGACGGGCTGAAGACCGGCCATACCACCGAGGCGGGCTTCGGCCTGGTCGGATCGGCGAAGCAAGGTGAGCGGCGGGTGATCTTCGCCATCACCGGCCTGCCCTCGGACCGCGCCCGGGCCGAGGAATCCGAGCGGATCGTCGCCTGGGCCTTTCGCCAGTTCGCGCTGAAGACCGTGGCCAGGGACGGCACCCGCATCGCCGAGGCCGAGGTCTTCATGGGCGCGGCGCCAACCGTGGGGCTGGTCCCGGCGGGGGATCTGTCGATCCTGGTCCCCGCGCTGGTGCAGGACACGATCGAGGCCGATGTGGTCTATACCGGCCCGCTGACCGCCCCGGTCGCCAAGGGCGCTCAGGTCGCCGAACTGGTGGTCAAGGTGCCGGGCCTGCCCGATCACCGCGTGGTGCTGGTGGCCGAAAGCGACGTCGGCAAGGCGGGCTTTCTGGGCCGACTGAGCACGGCGGCGGGTGTGCTGTGGCGCAACCATGTGACGGGCGGGTCCACCGGAAGCTGAGACAGCAGCGGAAGCTGGGACCGCACGGGCATCGCGCAGGCGCAAGGCGACGACATGGCAGGGCTTTTCATCTCGCTCGAAGGGATCGACGGATCGGGCAAGAGCACCCAGGGCCGCAGGCTGGCCGAGGCCCTGCGCGCCCGCGGCCATGCCGTCACGCTGACGCGCGAGCCCGGCGGCAGCCCCGGCGCCGAGGAGATCCGCCGCCTGGTGCTTGAAGGCGCCACCGACCGCTGGTCGGCCGAGACCGAGATCCTGCTCTTCACCGCCGCGCGCCGCGACCATCTGGAGAAGACCATCCTGCCCGCGCTTTCGCGCGGCGAGGTGGTGATTTCCGACCGTTTCGCCGATTCCACCCGGATCTTCCAGGGCATCACCCGGGGCGACCTGACCGGGATCGTCGACCGGCTGCATGCGCTGGTGATCGGGCGTGAGCCGGACCTGACGCTGCTTTACGACCTTGCACCCGAAACCGGGCTGGCCCGCGCCACCGCCCGGGCGGGATCCGAGATGCGTTTCGAAGAGATGGGGCTGGCCTTCCAGGCCCGCGCCCGCGAGGGCTTTCTCGCCCTTGCCGCCCGGCACCCCGGGCGCTTTCGCCGGATCGAGGCCGATGCCTCGCCCGATGCGGTGGCGGCGGCCAGCCTTGCCGCCGTGTTGCCGCATCTGGGCTGAACCTCGGCCCGGCCCCCCGGCGGCTAGGCCAGCAAGGGGCCGACCAGCGCCACCGCCCCGGGCTTGCCGATCACGAAACGCAGCTTGCCATCCAGCGGCACCTTCCGCCAGTCCAGATCCGCCGCCGCCCCGAGCGCGGTCAGGATCGGCCAGATCCCCATCACGTCCCAGGCGCTTTCGCCATAGCCGACATAGGCGTCCGCCTCGCCGGTGGCGACCTCGATCATCGCGGCGGTGGCACAGTTGCAGACCCGGACCATGGCCGCCCCCTCGACCTGCAACCGGCGCAGGGTGGCAAGGCGCCGGTCCAGCGGGAAATGCCCGCCCCCCATGCCGAAACCGACCGAGGCGCGGGCCGGATCGAAGGCGGCCAGCGCCGGGAGGGGCGCGCCGTTCAATTGCGGCGCGACGCCCGCGCCGCCGATCAGCACCATCCCCTCGACCGGCGCATGGACCACGCCCAGGGCCGGGCGCCCGCCATCGTAAAGCCCGATCGAGACCGACCATTGCCGCCCGCCGCGCACGAAGTTGAAGGTGCCGTCGATGGGGTCGATCACCCAGACCCGGCCCGAACGGCCCGGGGTCGTGCTGCCCTCCTCGCCCAGGATGCCATCCTCGGGAAAGGCCGCGCGCAGCCGCTCGACGATCAGCGCCTCCACCGCGCGGTCGGCGACGGTCACCAGATCGAGCGGCCCCTTGGCGCTGACGGCGCCCGCGCCGAGGCGGCCGAAATGGGTCATGGCAAGCGCGCCCGCCTCATGGGCGAGCGAGAGAAGGAATTCCTGCATCGGGGTCTTTCTGGCAAGGATGGGTCAAAGCGGCGGGAACCGCCGGTGGATCACATGGCCTGGAGCCGGGCCGATCAGGTGGATCGCATAGCCATAGGGCTCGTCCACCGGCACGGGATCGGCGGGCCCCTGGGGCTCGAGCGCGAATTGCGCCGCGGTGCTGGTGGCGGCCAGGATCACCGCATTGCCGTGCAGGATGGCGAAGGGGCGGTGCATATGGCCGCAAAGCACCGGCACCGGCCCCGCCAGCCGCGCGATCGCCGCCAGCAGCCGCGCGGCGGCGCCCTCGTCCAGCAGGTTGCGGTCCAGGGCGCCCATCCGGGTGGGCAGGGGCGGATGGTGCAGGGCGATCATCGTCAGCCCCGCGAAGGGCCGCGCCAGCCGGTCCTCGATCCAGTCGAGCTGCGCCCCCTCCAGCACGCCACCGATCCGGCCGGGGTCCAGGCTGTCGAGCGCCAGCAGCCGCAAGGGGCCCTGGATCCGCTCCTGGAACAGCAAGGCCGGATCGGCCCAGCCCTGGTCGGGGAAACTCTCGCGCAAAAGCGCGCGGTCGTCGTGGTTGCCGGGCAGGATCACGAAGGGCACGGTCAGATCCGCCAGCAGATCGCGCAGGATCGCATATTCGCCGGGGCGGGCGTCATTGACGTTGTCGCCGGTGATCACCACCAGATCCAGCGCGGGTCGGCAGGCGTTCAGATCGGCGACCAGCCTGCGCGCCCGCGCCACCGCATCGCCGCGCGTCAGGCCGACGGGGGCGGTGCCCTCGATCAGATGAAGGTCCGAGATATGGGCGATGTTCATGTCATGTCACCTGATGCCTGCGCGCATGAAACTCTGCACGAACTGGCGCTGGAAGATAAGGAAGGCGATCAGCAGCGGCGCGACCGAGGTCAGCGTGGCCGCCGTGATCGTCGGCCAGTCGATCCCCTGCTCGGGCGCCGAGAAGACCGAGAGCCCCACGGTGATCGGGCGGGTCCTGACGCTGTTGGTCACCACCATCGGCCAGAGGTAATTGTTCCAGTGGAACGCCACCATCACCAGCCCATAGGCCAGGTAGGCCGGTTTCGCCAGGGGCACATAGACCCGCCACAGGATCTGCATCGGGCCCGCGCCCTCCATCCGCGCGGCCTCGTCCAGCTCCTTCGGGACGGATTTGAAGCTCTGGCGCAAGAGGAAGATCCCGAAGGCCGAGGCCAGATAGGGAAGCGCGACCGCAAGCGGCGTGTCCATCACCCCAAGCCATGAGACGGTGCGGTAGTTCCTGACCAGCAGGATCTCGGGCATCACCATGAGCTGGACGAGGAACAGCATGAACAAGGCCTGGCTGCCCCGGAACGGGAAGGCCACGAAGGCATAGGCCGCCAGCGTGCAGATGACATATTGCGCCGAGACGACCAGCGTCACCAGCACCAGCGTGTTCAGGAAATAGCGCGGGAAGGGCAGCCGGTCCCAGACCCGGGCGAAATTCTCGATGGTCAGCGGCGCGAAAAGGTCGAACCTTGTCGCATATTCCGCCGGATGGATTGCGGTCCAGACCGCATAGACCAGCGGCAGGATCCACAGGAAAGCCAGCGGCAGCGCCAGCCAGGTCCAGAGCGATGCGCCTTTCATCGGTAAAACACCTTCCGGTCGAGCCATCCGAACTGCACCAGCGCGATCAGCGCAAGGATCACCAGCAGGACCACCGTCAAAGCCGAGGCATAGGCGGTATCCCAGAAGCCGAAGCCCGTCTGCCAGATGTAGTAAAGCAGAAGCTGGGTCGAATTGTCGGGCCCACCCCGCGTCATGGTCATGACATGGTCGATCAGGCGAAAGGCCTCGATCACCGCGTTGATGGCCACGAAAAGCGTGGTCGGCATCACCAGGGGCAGGATCACGCGGCGCAGCCTTTGCCAGGGGCGGGCGCCCTCAAGCGTGGCGGCCTCGATCAGCGTGGGCGAGATCTGTTGCAGCGCGGCCAGGTAGAAGATCATGAAGAACCCCGCGTTCTTCCAGACCGTGATCACGATCAGCGCGCCAAGCGCGGTCGCCGGGCTGCCCAGCCAGTTGTTGCCGCCCAGACCAAGGGGCTTCAGCACCTGGTCGATCAGCCCGTAGTCGGGGGCGTAGAAGAACATCCAGATATTGGCCACCGCCACCATCGGCAGGATCGTGGGGGTGAAGAAGGCCAGCCGCGCAAAGGCCCGGCCCCGGATATTGGCATTGACCAGCAGCGCCAGCCCAAGCGCCAGCCCGATCGAGGCCGGGATCGTCACCGCCGCGTAGACCGCGGTGTTGCGCATCGCCTTCCAGAACACCGGGTCGTTCAGCATGGTCTGGTAGTTCTGCATCCCCACCCAGACCGCCGCGCGGCGTCCGCGCGGGGTCGAGTGGAAACTGTCCCACAGCGTCGCCATCGTGGGAAACAGGGTGAAGCCCACCAGCAGAACCAGCGTCGGCGACAGCAGAAGCAGGCCGTGGACAAGGGTGCGAGAGGGCTTCACCACCGCCTCCGTCAGTTCTGGTAGGGGGCGAGGATGCGCTCGGCCTCGGCCTGGGCGCGGTCGAGCGCCTCCTGCGGCGAGGCCGAGCCGGTCAGCGCGGCCTGGATCGCATCGTTGATCAACTGGTTGATGCGGTTGTTCTCATAGGTCGAGAATTCGGGCACCGCGACCGGGATCTGCTTCCTTGCCACTTCGGCGGCGGGCACTTCGGCGACATAGGCCTTCATCGCCTCGGTGTCCCAGCTATCGTCGCGCGGCGCGACATAGCCGGTCTTGATCGACCAGTCCGCCAGCAGCTCCGGCGAGGAGAGGAAGCGGACCAGCTTCCAGGCGGCCTCTTTCTCTTCCTCGGGCGCGCCCTCGAAGATATAGAGGCTGCCGCCACCCAGAACCGAGGCCGGTTCCGGGTTGCCCGGCAGCGGCGCGACGCCGAAGTCGAACGAGGCGTTCTGGCGAATGTTGCCCAGGTTGCCGGTCGTGGTCCAGGCGATGGCCAGGCGGCCCTCCAGGAAGTCGGCGGGGGTGGTGGCCCATTCCTGGATGCCCGGCGGGTGAGCGGCGTGCTTGTCCGCAAGATCGACCCAGAATTGCAGCGCCTCGACCGCCTCGGGGCTGTTGAGCATGGTGGTCGTGCCGTCGTCCGAGCGCAGCCGCGCGCCGTTCTGTGCCACCATCGGCTCGAACAGCCACTGGCCCGAGCCGGAATTGCCCGGGATGCCGATGCCCCATTGGGTGACATTGCCCGCGCCGTCGCGCAGGGTCAGTTTCGAGGCGGCCTCGGCCAAAGCGCCCCAGGTTGTCGGCGGCGCTTCGGGGTCGAGACCGGCGGCGCGGAACGCATCCTTGTTGTAATAGGCCACCAGGGTGGAACGCTGGAACGGGATCGACCAAAGATGGCCCTCGGCCTCGCCCGACTGGCGATAGGGCAGCATGAAGCCGTCAAGCCAGGCGCGGTCCTCGTCGGTGCGGATGAACGGATCCAGGGGCGCGATCACCTCGTTGTCCAGAAGCTGGAACAGGTCGACCGACAACAGCACCGCGACCGTGGGCGGGGTGCCGTTGCGGGCCGCGGTCAGCGCGCGGTTGTAGGTGTCGACGTAATTGCCCGAATAGATCGCCTCGACCTTGATGTCGGGGTTCTGCGCCTCGAATTCGGCGACATAGCCGTCGATGGTCTGGGTCAGCGCGCCTCCGACCTGAACCGGATAGTAGAAGGTGATGTTGGTTTCCGCCAGGGCCGGCGACAGGGCAAGCACGGCCAGGCTGGCGCCGCCGAACAGCGCCCGCTTCAGGAGAGTCGTTTTCATGATGTCCTCAGGCTGGGTGAAGGGTGGATCGGGAATGCGCCGGGGCGGAGGCCGCCCGCAGGCCGGTTTCAGGGTCGAACAGGTGAAGCGCGCCCTCTGGCCAGGCCAGATGGACGGCGGCGCCCTTGCCGGTGGCGGGGCGGCCCTGCATGCGCAGATGCAGGACCGGGCCGCCGATCTCGACCGAAAGGATGGAATCGGCCCCGAAATACTCGACCGCGCGCACGCGGCCGGGCAGCCCGGTCTCGGCCAGGGTGATCTCTTCGGGCCGCAGCCCGACCAGCAGGCCAGGGGGCAGATGCGCCGCCTGCGCGCCCAGATCGGCGACGGTCACGATATTCATCGGCGGCTGGCCGACGAAACCCGCGACGAAGGTCGAGGCGGGGCGCGCGTAAAGCGCCTCGGGCGTGTCGAATTGCGCGATCCGGCCGTCCTTCAGAAGGGCGACGCGATCGGCCATCGACATGGCCTCGGTCTGGTCGTGGGTGACGAAGATCATGGTGATGCCAAGCCGCTGCTGCAAGGCGCGGATCTCGGCCCGCATCTCGGCGCGCAGCTTGGCGTCCAGGTTGGAAAGCGGCTCGTCCAGAAGGCAGACCGGCGCCTCGGCGATCAGCGCGCGGCCAAGCGCCACCCGCTGCTGCTGGCCGCCCGAAAGCTGCGAGGGGCGGCGGTCGAGCAGTTTCTCAAGCCCCAGGAGCGACGCCACGCGGGCAAGCTTCCCGGCCTGGGCCTTGCGGCTTTCGCCCCGCACCGACAGGCCGAAGGTGATGTTGTCGCGCACGTCCAGATGCGGGAACAGGGCATAGGACTGGAACACCATCGAGACGCCGCGTTTCGACGACGGCAGCAGGGTGATGTCGCGCCCGCCCAGATGGACCGAGCCCGAATCCGCCTGTTCCAGCCCTGCGATCAGCCGCAGCGTGGTGGATTTGCCGCAGCCCGAGGGACCGAGCAGCGCGATGAACTCGCCCTCGCGGGTCTCGAAGCCGATGTCGCGCACCACCTGGGTCTCGCCCCAGGATTTGTGCAGGTTGCGGACGGAAAGAACGGCCATGCTGCATCTCCCTCAGGCGAAAACCAGTTTGGCGGCGACATCCCCGGCCAATTCGCCGATCAGGTCGCGGGTGGCGGTGTCGGTCACGATCCGGTCCACCTGCGCAAGCGGCGCGATCACCGACAGCGCGCTGCGGGTGAATTTGGTATGGTCGGCGACCACGATCACCTCTTGAGCGATTTCGATCATGGCGCGCTGCGCCTCGGCCAGGGCGGGGTTCGAGATCGCGATCTGCCCCCGCGCCAGATCCACCGCCGAGACCGACAGGAACAGCCGGTCGACGTTGAAGCCCCGGATCGAGGCCGCCGCCAGCGCGCCGGTCAGCGAATGGTTGAAATGGTGGTATTCCCCGGCCGTCACGAACATCCGGGGCGAGGCGTCGGCGGCGGTCAGCGTGGCGATGATATCGGTGCCGTTGGTCAGGAAGGTCAGGTCCCTGCGTCCGGCCAGTTGCTGCGCCACATTCAGGACGGTGGTGCCCGCATCCAGGAAAACCGCGTCGCCCGGCCGCACCATCTGCGCCGCCGCCTTGCCGATTCGCGCCTTTTCGGCGGCATTCTGCACCAGCCGGTCGGAATTGGGCAGTTCCTGGGTGATCTGGCGCGGCGCCAGAGCGCCGCCATGGGTGCGCTGCAGGTAGCCCCTGCGCTCCAGATCCGCCAGATCGCGGCGCACCGTCGCCTCCGAGACGCCGAGAAAGCCGCACAACTCCTGGATATCCAGCCAGCCGCGCGTCTGAAGCCGCTCCAGAAGCTGGCCGTGACGATTGTTGGTGAAGGACTGGCTTTCCACGAAGGGCCCTCTGGCTGACGGGTGATGGCCGTCTTATGGGCCGGGTTTGCGACGCGCATATGACACGATCCGATCACATGATCGGTTTCGATCAAACCTGCGCCGCCTGCCGGGCGCCCGTCGGCAGGACCGGGGGGGGCGGGACGCGCGGCGCGATCCATTGATGCCGCCCCCGATCTCGGGCTAGAAACGCCCGGTGCAATGAAGATGCCAAGCTTTCGGGCCCGCGGCGCGGCCGCCTCGTTCGCCAGGTCAGGTCGAGTCGGGGTCGGCTCGGGACCAGCCCCCGGGATCGCGCCGGAACAGGAGCCCAGGCATGCCGCGAGAAGACGCCCCCCGTCGCCGCCCCGATCCCGCCCAGGCCGGGCTGATGCCGCTGCATGTCATCGGTTGCGACGACTTCGAACGCGCCCTGCTGCCGCTTCTGCGCGCCCTGATGCAGACCTGCCGCAACCCCCGGGGGCGCTCGTGGAACGCGGTCTATGGCGCGGCCTCCGCCCGCTGGGGCACGCGGACGGGCCTGCCCCTCGCCTATGACCTGGCCCGGATTTCCGAGGCGCTGTTGCGGGTGAAGGGCGACAGGCTTCGGATGCTGGACGGCACCGCCGATGCCGCCCGGGTGACGCGGGACGAAAGGCTTCTGCTCTTGCTTCTGCACCAGTTGCGCCGCAACCATGTCGCGGCGGGCCAGGACTTCCTCCTCGACCTGACCGAGGGCGAGATGGACGCCGAGCTGATGGCGCTTGCATCGGGTTTCGCCCGGCGGCATTCCTGCGCAACCCCGCGCGAGATCCGCCACGACGGCCCGGTCGGCCCGCATCTGCGCCCCGTCTGACGCGGCATCTGGAACGGCGCCTGCGCGAAGCAAAATCTTGAAAGACCCCCGGTGATCGAAGTCGAAAACATCTGCAAGAGCTTCCGCCCCTCTGGCCAGACCGGCCGGATCGTCGCGCTCAGGGACATCAGCTTCAGGCTCGCCCCGCGTGAGGTCCTCGGCATCGTCGGCAAGAGCGGCGCGGGCAAGACCACGCTGCTGCGCGTGCTCAGCCTGCAGATCCCGCCGGACAGCGGCAGGCTGGATTTCGG
Source organism: Pseudogemmobacter sonorensis (assembly GCF_042762395.1). Lineage (NCBI taxonomy): Bacteria > Pseudomonadati > Pseudomonadota > Alphaproteobacteria > Rhodobacterales > Paracoccaceae > Pseudogemmobacter > Pseudogemmobacter sonorensis. The sequence continues at coordinate 181,413 of NZ_JBEFZE010000004.1, read as the reverse complement.
CGCCACCCGGATCGACAGCCGCACCCCCCGCCCCCTGCGGCGCGAGGTGATGCGCCGCACCTCGACCGTGTTCCAGGGTTTCAGCCTGCTCTACAACCGCAACGTCTTGGAGAATGTCGCCCTGCCCCTGAAGCTGCGCGGCCGGTCGCGGGCCGAGCGCGAGGGATGCGCGCGCGAGATGCTGGATTTCGTCGGCCTCGGGGCCCATGCGGGCAGCGATCCGATCACCCTTTCGGGGGGCGAGGCGCAGCGCGTCGCCATCGCCCGCGCGCTGGTCACCGCCCCCGAGGTGCTGTTTCTGGACGAGCCGACCTCGGCCCTCGACGCCGAGACCAGCCGCGACATCCTGGACCTGCTCAAGAAGGTGCGGCAAAGCTATCCGGTGGCCATGGTCCTGGTGGCCCATCACATGGAGGTCGTGCGCTACATGTGCGACCGGGTGCTGCATCTCGACGCGGGCCGGGCCCTGCGCCTCGGCCCGATCAGGAATGCCGCCCGCTTCCGCCTGGACCCGATCGAGGCGCTGTGGGAGGGGGACGGCGATGTTTGACTGGCTGACGCAAAGCTGGGCCCGCTTCGGTCCCCAGATCGTCACCGGCTTTGCCGAGACCTTCGTCATGGTCGCGGTGTCCTTCGCGATCTCGGCGGTGATCGGCACCGGCGCGGGCCTGCTTCTGTCGCTTTGCAGGCGCGGCGGCGCATGGGAGAACCCGCTTCTGGCGGCGCCGGTATCGGTCCTGGTGAACCTGATCCGCTCGGTCCCGTTCATCCTGCTGCTGATCATCCTGGCGCCGCTGGCGCGGCTGCTGGTCGGCACGGCCTACGGGATATATGCCTCGATGGTGTCCCTGACCATCGTGGGCGTGGCCATCGTCACCCGGCTGGTCGAACAGGCCGTCGCCGACATCAACCCGCAGCTTTTCCAGACCGCGCATGCGCTTTCGGCAAGCCGCCGCCAGTTGGTCACCGAATTCATCCTGGTCGAGGCGCGCGCCGCGCTGATCCTGGGCTATACCTCTGCCATCATCAGCCTGATCGCCTATTCGACGGTGGTGGGCGTGATCGCCGGGGGCGGCATCGGCTATCTCGCGTTGCAAGAGGGGTTCTACATGTGGAACCAGCCGCTGATGTGGGTCATCATCCTGCTGATGACCGTCTTCGTCCAACTCATCCAGCTTTCGGGATCCGCCCTTGCCAGAAAACTCGACAGAAAAGGAAAGGCCCGGAATTCATGAAAAACTTCGCAAGACTTGCGGCCGTGCTGGCCGCCGCGCTGACCCTTGCCGCGCCCGCCCGGGCGCAGGAGGTGATCCGGCTGGGCGTCTCGTTCTTCCCGTTCCACTCGGCCGACGCCACGCAACCCGACCTGCTGGACGCCATCGCGCCCGAGCTTGAGGCGGCGGGCTACAGGGTCGAGAAGACCGTGTTCCTCAACTATGCCGAGGCCAATCCGGCGCTGGCGCATGGCGAGATCGACGGCAACCTGATCCAGCACCGGCTTTACATGGAGATTTTCAACACCCGCGCGGGCGCCGAGTTGGCGATCGCCCAGCCGGTCTATCACGCGACCTTCGCGCTTTATTCCGGGCTCTGGTCCGATCTGGACGCGATCCCCGAGGGCGAGACGGTGCTGATCCCCAACGACGGGGTGAACACGGCCCGCGCGCTGCTCTTGCTGCAGGATGCGGGCCTTGTGGAACTGCGCGAGGGCGCCGCCCATCAGGCTTCGGTCGCCGATATCACCGCCAATCCCCGGGACCTGCGGTTCGAGGAGGCACCCCTGACGGCGACGGCGGGCGCCTATGACGAGGGCGGGCGCAGGCTTGCCGTCATGTATCCGACCTATGCCCGCGCGCTTACGCTGGAGGGCGATGCCGAGCGGCTTTACGTCGAAAGGCGCGGCGAGATCGCCGATGCCTATGCGATCAGCCTTGCGGTGAATACCCGCGACCTGGACGATCCGAAGACAAGGGCGGTGGCGCAGGCGCTGCGCTCGGACGCGGTCGCGACCTTTCTGGAAGAGAATTACGGCTGGGCCGCGATTCCGGCGCGCTAGGCCGACGGGCCGGAGGAACCCGCGCCAGGGGAAATCTCCCAGGCCGGAACCGCGCCAGGGGAGACCGCCCCGGACAAGATGCCGAAAGCCGCCCGCCGCCCGGGCGGTTTTCAGGGCGGCTTTTCCTTCAGGATGGGGCCTCAGGGCTGATTTTCTTGCGGCGGCCTGTTCAGGGCGGCCCTGTCTCGGGCGACCTGCGCTCGGGCCACCTGCGCTCGCCCCCCGCTCTCTGAACACCCCGTCCCGGCGCGGGCCCCTCGGGATGGCCTGGCTCAGGGCAGCTTGTTCAGCCACTCCACGGTGCCGTATTTCGAGGCGACCAGCGCCTCGGCCGCCGCGTATTCCGCCTCGGTGAGGTCGCCCGCGATGCCGCCGTTCAGCTCCACGAACATCGCCTTCATCGCCGCGATCACCTCGTCGCGCGACAAGCCGCTCTGGCTGCGCACGGGATCCACGCGCTTTCCGGCGCTTGCCGTGCCCTTGTCCGACAGCTTTTCCCGCCCGATCCGCAGCACCCGCATCATCTTGTCGGCATCCATGTCATAGGCCATGGTCACATGATGCAGCACGGTGGTGTTGGAGCCGAACCGCTTCTGCGCCGCGCCGCCGATCTTGCCCTTGGGGCTGGAGATGTCGTTGAGCGGCTTGTAGACCGCCTCGATCCCGATGGAATTCAGCGCCTTGAGCACCCAGTTGTCGAGAAAGGCGTAGGAATCGGCAAAGCCCATATCCGCCACCAGATCCACCGGCGCGTAAAGCGAATAGGTGATGGCCGAGCCCGGCTCGACGAACATGGCGCCGCCGCCGGTGGCGCGGCGGACGACCTCGACCCCCAGTTCCGTCGCGGCCTCAAGATCGACCTCGTTCTTCAGGGACTGGAAGGCGCCGATGATGATCGCGGCCCTGTCCCAGGTCCAGAACCGCAACGTGGGCGCGCGACGGCCGCTTGCCACCTCATGCGACAGCACCTCGTCCATCGCCACATGCATGGCGGGGGAAAGCGCCCGGGCATCGACGATGTTCCATTCGAAATCGGTCCAGGTCTTGGCCACGCCAAGGGCGCGGCGCACGGCGATGGCCACCGCCTCGGGGGTGAAGCCGAAAAGCTGGGCCCCTTCGGGCAGGGCATCGCGGATCGCGGCGGCGATCTGCGGCGCCGGGGCGGTCTCGCCCAGGCCCAGAAGCGCGCCGGACAGGGCGCCAAGCGCCTCCTCGGGTTCAAGGAAGAAATCGCCCGAGATCTGCGCCGATGCGATCCGGCCCCCGGCCGTCTCGATATCGGCGACGATCAGCTTGCCGCCGGGGACCTTGTATTCACCATGCATCTGCGCCTCGTGAAGCTGGAGGGAAAGGGGCTGGAGACCGCCGCGAGCGAAAGGGGGCGCAAGCGAAAGAGGCGGATCCCGGACTGGCTTACCCTGCGGGATAAACCTGTCGGGCGGCAGATGCAAACCGCCGCCCCCTGCCCGCCCGGACCGGACGCTCATCGCCCCCGGGGCGGCGGCGCCGGATCCGCCCGGCGACAGCAGCACGATCAGGTAGAGCCCGCCCGGAAAGCCGGTGGTCAGCCCGATCGGCATCGCAAGGCCGAAGGGCGCGGCCTGGCTGAGCAGATCCGCCGCCAGAAGCAGGCAGGCCCCGGCGATGGCGCCCGGGATCACCGGCACGTCGGGCGAGCGGGTCAGGCGGCGCGCCACCTGCGGCCCCGCCAGCGCGATGAAGGCGATCGGCCCGGTGCAGGCCGTCGCGACCGAAGTCGGCCCGACCGAGGCCAGGACCAGCACCAGCCGCATGCGCCCCACCCTCAGCCCCGGTTGCGCGGCCATTTCCTCGCCCATCTCCAAAAGCGAAAGACGGCGCGCATTGGCGATCACCAGCGGCGCGAAAAGACAGATCCCGGCCAGCGCGGTCCAGACATGCGCCCAGCTTCGCGCGCTCAGCGATCCGGCAAGCCGGATCTGCGCCGACATGGCGCGCTCCAGATCGCCAATCACCAGAAAGCTGGTGTTCAGGCCGGTCAGGATCGCCCCCATGCCGATGCCGACCAGGACCAGCCGATAGCCGCCGCCCTGCGCCTCGGCCCCGCCGCCGCGCCAGCAGCAGGACGGTCAGCGCCGTGGCCATGCCCGACAGGACCGCCGTCAGCACCGGAACAGGGCGGAACAGCACGATCTGCACGATCGCCCCGGTGGCCGCGCCGGTGGTAATGCCGATCACGTCGGGCGAGCCGAGCACGTTGCGCGACAGCGACTGGAAGACCGCCCCCGCCACGCCAAGCGCCGCCCCCTCCATCGCCGCCGTCAGCACGCGCGGCAGCCGGATGCGCCGCACGACGCGGGTGACGGTCTCGTCCTCGGCCCTGCCCGCCAGCCCGGCAAGGATCTGTCAGGGGCCGAACGGCACCGTCCCCGTCGCCAGCAGCACGAGGCCAAGCGGAAGGATCAGCCCGCACAGGATCACGCAGACCCAGACCGCGCCCCGCCGCCAGAGGACCGAGACCGGCCCCACCGCAAGGACCCTGTATTCCGGCGGGCTCATCGCCGGGCCAGCCGGAAACGGCGCACGACATGGATGAAGAACGGCTCGCCCAGCATGGCGGCGACGATCCCGGCCGCGATCTCGTTCGGGGCTGCGGCGACACGGCCGATGATGTCGGCGCCCAGAAGCATGGCAGCGGCGAACAGCGCCGAAATCAGCAGGATGCTACCGTCCCCGGGCCCGGCAAGCACGCGCGCCAGATGCGGGGCGATCAGGCCGACGAAGCCGATGGCCCGGCCGCCGCCGTGCCCACGCCCGCCAGGATCATCACCGTCAGGCAGACCAGCGCCCAGACCCGCCGCGGCCTGAGGCCAAGCGCCTGCCCCATGTCCGGTCGGCAACGCGACGGATCTTGCCGATGTCGCGCATTTCAAGAAGCGCCGCGGACGGTTTCATTCGGGAATGCTCCGGGGGAATTCGTGACATGACCGCGCCGACGGCCAGAGGAGGACGGGGTCGGCGCGGTCAGCGGCTGCGGGCCGGGGGTTCAGCCGGACCTACTGAACGTCTTCCTTCTTGTAATAGCCCGAGCCGATCGGCACCTCTTCCCGGTTCGAGGCATCCACCGCGACCGGCTCCGGCAGATAGGACGGCACCACCTTGATGCCATGTCGTAGGTGACGGTGTCGTTGATCTCCGGCTCGCCGCCCTTCAGCATGACATCGACCATGCCGCCGGTGACGCGCGCCAGTTCGCGGGTGTCCTTGAAGACGGTCGAATAATGCTCGCCCACCAGGATCGACTCGACCGAGGGCAGCTCCGCATCCTGGCCCGAAGCGATCGGCATCTCAAGATCGCCCGAACCATGGCCCGCGCCCTTGAGCGAGGAGAGGATCCCGATCGACAGCCCGTCACAGGGCGAAAGCACGCCATGAACCCGCACGCTGGAATAGTTCGCGGTCAAGAGGTCGTCCATCCGCGCCTGCGCCACCGCACCGTCCCAGCGAAGGGTGCCGACCCTGTCCATGCCGGTCTGGCCCGAGCCGGTCACGACGGAGCCGTCGTCGATCAGCGGTTGCAGGACCGACATCGCGCCATCGTAGATGAAGAAGGCGTTGTTGTCGTCCGGCCAGCCGCCGAACAACTCGACATTCCACGGCTTCTGGTCGGGGAACCGCTCCTCCAGGCCCTTCACCAGGCTGCTCGCCTGCTGAACGCCGACCTTGAAATTGTCGAAGGTCGCATAATAGCTGACCGCATCGGTGTCGCGGATCAGCCGGTCGTCGGCGATCACCTTGATTCCGGCAGCCTGCGCGTTTTCCAGCGCATTCGACAGCGTGGTGCCGTCGATCTGGGCGAGCTGGTTCAGAATGTCGTCCTCGGCATATTGCAGATCGGTGCCATGGCCCTCGGCCTGGAACTGCTCGACCATGGAATTGCCGTCGCCGATCCAGCGGGCGGACGATTTGGCGGGCATGGCGATGCCGATGGTCTCGGCCATTGCGCCGAACGCAAGGAACGAGGCACCGATCGCCAATGCGACCGTGGCGGTTTTGATTTTCATGTCTTCCTCCCTGTGGGTCACGCACCGCTTGCGGGCCGATTCCCTGTCTGAACCCTCCTCCAACAGCTCGACCGCCACACTCGCCTTCCAGGTGAATGATGGTAAATTACACCTTCCGACAACCTCATGACGATTTTGATAGGTCGAAGCCGCCGCCCCGCCTGATGCTGAAGCCGAACCAGTTGCGGCTGATTCACGAAATCTCCGAAACCGGCCAGTTGCAGAGGGCCGCCGAGGCGGTGGGCATGACCCAGCCCGGCGCCTCGCGCATGCTGGCCGAGACCGGGCGGCAGCTTGGCGCTGCGCTGTTCCTGCGCCAGGCCAAGGGCATGGAGCCGACCGGGATCGGCCCTTCGGTCCTGCGCCGGGCTCGGGTGATCCTGCACGAGATGGGCAGCATGGCGCATGAGCTGCAAAACCTGCACGAGGGGCTGCGCGGCACCGTGCGGGTTGGGCGCGGTCACCCGACCCGCCGTGCGCTATCTGGTGACGGCGGTGCGGCAGGTGAAGGAAGAGGCGCCGAACGCGGTGATCACCGTCGACGTGCTGCCGTCGCGCGGTCTGCTGACCCAACTGGCGGCGGGCGAGATGGATTTCGTGCTGTCGCGGATCCTGCCCGAGTTCGACAGCCGCGATTTCAACATCCTGCCCTTGCAGGACGACAAGGTGGCGCTGCTGACGCGGGCGGGGCATCCGCTGGCCCGCGCCGCCCTGGTCACCCTGGCCGAGTTGCTGGGCTATGAATGGATCATGCAGCAGCGCGGCGCCCCGATCCGCGAGGCGACGCTTGCCACCTTCGCCGGGCTGGGCCTGTCCGAACCGGCCAATGTGGTGAACAGCCCCTCGACGCTGCTCACCCTCGCCTATCTGGGGCAGTCGGACGCGGTGGCGCCGCTGTCGGACGAGGTGGCGGAACTGCTGATCCGTCCGCCGGTCGGCGCCGGTTTCGTGGCCCTGCCCATCGCCAACGACATCCGCGTCTCACGCTACTACCTGCTCGACCTCAAGCGCCGCTCGCTCTCGCCGCTGGCCCGGCGCCTGCGCGAGCGGCTGCTGGATGGCGGCGTGGCCAGCGCCTCACCGCCCCTGATCGCCGACAGGTGAGCGAGACCGGCGCATGGCCGCAGAGCCTGACAAGCTGTTTCAGCATTAAACTTCTCTTTGGCCTCCCCAATTCTTGCATGCGGAGGCAAATCTGAACCGACAAAGGGCGCAGCCAGCATTCGGCCCTGCCCCCCGCCCGGTCAACCTCCGCCCGACGCCTCTTCCTCCAGCACACGCGCGATGCCCCGCCGCCGCCATGACGTTCACTTCTTCGGAAGAAGACCTGACAGAGGTTGATGAACATATCATGAACAAATATGTCTTCCGCCATGGCTAGAACCCTTCAGGACAAGCTGGCGATTCTCTCGGACGCCGCGAAATACGATGCCTCCTGCGCCTCCTCGGGCGGCGAGAAGCGCGATTCCCGCGCGGGCGGCCTCGGCTCTTCCGGCGGCAGCGGCATCTGCCATGCCTATACGCCGGACGGGCGCTGCATCAGCCTGCTGAAGATCCTGATGACCAATTTCTGCATCTTCGACTGCGCCTATTGCATCAACCGGGTGTCCTCGAACGTCGAACGCGCGCGCTTCTCGGTCGAGGAGGTGGTGATGCTGACGCTGGAATTCTACCGCCGCAACTATATCGAGGGGCTGTTCCTGTCCTCGGGCATCATCCGTTCGCCCGACCAGACCATGGCTGACATGGCGCGGATCGCGCGGACACTGCGGCAGGACCATGGCTTCAAGGGCTATATCCATCTGAAAACCATCCCCGACGCCAGCCCGGAGCTGATCCGCGAGGCCGGGCTTCACGCCGACCGTCTCTCGATCAATGTCGAACTGCCGCAGGATGCGAGCGTGCGCCGCTTCGCGCCGGAAAAGCGCCCCGAGACCATCCGCTCGGCCATGGCGCAGGTGCGGCTGGAGGGCGAGGCCGCGAAGGATCGCAGCCACACCGGCAAGCGCCCGCCGCGTTTCGCCCCGGCGGGGCAGTCGACCCAGATGATCATCGGCGCGGACGGCGCCGACGATGTGACGATCCTGCAAAGCTCGACCCGGCTTTATTCCGGCTACCGGCTGCGGCGGGTCTTTTATTCGGCCTTCTCGCCGATCCCGGATGCCTCCTCTGCCCTGCCGCTGATCCAGCCGCCCTTGTTGCGCGAACATCGGCTCTACCAGGCCGACTGGCTGCTCCGGTTCTACGGCTTCAGCGCCGAAGAGATCGCGACCGGCGCGAAGGCGGGCCATCTGGATCTTGAGATCGACCCGAAACTGGCCTGGGCCTTGCAGCATCGCGGGCTTTTCCCGCTGGACGTGAACCGCGCCGGGCGCGACATGCTCTTGCGGGTGCCGGGCTTCGGGACCCGCACGGTGGACCGCATCCTGGCGGCGCGAAGAACACGCAGCCTTCGCTACGAGGATCTGGCCCGGATGGGCGCGCTGATGAAGAAGGCGCGCGCCTTCGTCGCCGCCCCGGGCTGGTCGCCCAAGGGCCTGACCGACAGCCCCGACCTGCGGGCGCGTTTCGCGCCGCCGCCAAAGCAGCTTTCCCTGCTGTGAGCCATGCCGTCACCCTGCCGGAGCGAGGCCTCTTCGACGCCTGGCGCGCGGCTGCCCGGATCGCGATCAGCCACCGGATCGCCCCGGAAGAGATCGAGTGGACAGAAGGCGGAGGGACGGAAAGCGGGGGATTGTTCGCCGCATCCCCGCTGCCCGACGCCATCGGCCCGCACAAGGCCATGGTGCCGCAGGCTTTCGTCAAGCTGGCGGGATCGGTGATCTGGCATTCCGCGCCCGAGCGGCTTTCGGCCCTGTATCGGGCGCTCTGGCGGATCGACCGCCGCGACGGCGATCCGCTGTCGCAGGCCGATCCCCTGGGGCGGCGGCTGGCCCTGATGGCGAAATCCGTGGGGCGCGACATCCACAAGATGCATGCCTTCGTGCGGTTCCGCGAACTCCCCTCGGAAGGACGCCGCCGCTTTGTCGCCTGGTTCGAGCCCGAGCACGACACACTGGAACCCGGCAGCGCCTTCTTTGCCAGGCGCTTTGCCGATATGGACTGGATCATCGCCACCCCGCGCCTGACCGCGCGGTTCGAGGCGGGCCGCCTGAGCTTCCATCCCGGCGGCGCGCGCCCCGACCTGCCCGAGGATGGCTCCGAACACCTCTGGGCCACCTATTTCGCCAATATCTTCAACCCGGCGCGGGTCAAGCTGGATGCCATGCGCGCCGAGATGCCGAAGAAATACTGGAAGAACCTGCCCGAGACCCGGCTGATCCCCGATATGCTGAAGGATGCCGAGGCCCGCGTGGAACGGATGCGCGCGGCCGCCACCACCCTGCCCCGGCCGGGGGCGGCCGCGGTCTCGACCCGCTATCGCGGCACGATGCCCGCCGCGCCCGACCTGCCCGCGACGCTGGAAGAGGCGCGGGCCGCCGCGATGCAATGCCGCCGTTGCGGTCTGTGCGAGGCGGCGACGCAGACCGTCTGGGGCGAAGGGACCCCGACCGCGCCCCTGATGATCGTCGGCGAGCAGCCCGGCGACCGCGAGGATCTGGAGGGGCGCCCGTTCATCGGCCCGGCGGGGCAGGTCCTGCGCGGGGCGATGGCCGAGGTCGGCATCGACCCGGCCTCCGCCTGGCTGACCAATGCGGTGAAACATTTCAAATTCGCGCCGCGCGGCAAGCAGCGCCTGCATCAGCGCCCCGACCGGCAAGAGACCCTGCATTGCCGCTGGTGGCTGGGGCTGGAACTCGCCCTGATCCGGCCGGGGCTCGTGGTGGCGCTCGGCGCGACGGCGGCCTTCGCACTGACGGGAAATGACGCCCCCCTCGCGCCCCGGCGCGGGCGGATCGAGACCGGACCGAACGGCGGGCCGGTGCTGATCACCTGGCACCCCTCGGCCATCCTGCGCCAGAGGGACCGGGCGGCGGCGGCGCGGTTGCGCGGCGCATTGGCGCAGGACCTGGCCCGGGCGGCGCGCCTTTGCGGCCTTGCGCCGGGGCAATCGAACGCTACGTCACTTCGCGGAACCTGATCGCGCCCCGCGGGTTACTTTCGCAAGGGCGCAGAGCCCGGATGGTTTCCAAAGGAGTGATGTGATGGCCGATGCAGTCGATGATGTGCGCGCAAATCTTGAAAAGCAGATCGCCGATCTGAAGAAGGAAATGACGAAGATCAGCAAGTCGCTCGCCTCGCGGGCGTCGGATGCGATGGAAGATGCGGAAGAGGCCTTGGAGGAAGGCAAGGGGCGCGCGCGCCAGGCCGTCGCCCATGTCCGCGACCAAGCCCATGTCACCGCCGGCGCGATGCGCGACAACCCCGGCACCACCGCGACCGTGCTGTCCACCGTGGGCCTGATCGGCCTTGCCGCCGGTCTGGTGCTGAGCAGCGTGCTGTCGGGCGAGCGTCGCCGCTGATCCCCGGCTATCGCCTGAAAAGTCATTCGCCCGGAAGGTGTTTCCCTCCCTCTCCGGCAGGTTGCGGCCCGCATCGCTCCCATGCGGGCCACGATCTTTCGGGCCTTTCGCGCCGGATCCGCTTCGCCGGTCGCACCAGGGCCACCGCCACACGGGATTTTCGGCGGCACCGGCTGGCGGGTTCAGGGTCGGCCTTTCGCACAATCGCCGCCCTTGCCGGGGAAGGATCGGACTATACCTTTGAAACTCGTGCTTTTCGCCCTTCCGGTCGTCCTTGTCGGCTGGGCCATCGGCGGGCTGAACACCCCCGGGCTCTGGTATGATATCCTTGCAAAACCCGCGTTCAACCCGCCCGGCTGGGTCTTCGCCCCGGTCTGGACGGTGCTTTACGTCATGATCGGTGCCGTCGGCTGGCGCATCTGGGACAGGTCGAGGGATGGAGGCCTGCGCGCGCTGTGGGCGCTGCAACTCGCCTTGAACTTCATGTGGTCGCCCGTGTTCTTCGGGCTGGAAAATCCCGGTCTGGGTTTTTTGGTGATCGGCCTCCTGCTCGCCACCATCGCGGGTTTCGTCCTGCGCGCCGCCGCACGAGGCGAGAGCCTCTCGGCGGTGCTGTTCCTGCCCTATCTGGCCTGGGTTTCCTTTGCGGCGCTGCTGAATTTCCAGATCTGGCGGCTGAATTGATCGCAGCCGCAAAGCCGCCCGGAGCCGTGCCCGCGCCCTTCCCGGGCGCCGAGGAAGGAACCGGAACAGATTTTTCGCGTTTGCCCAATGATGTGGCATTCGACGCCCCCGTCACATCGCCAGTTTATCCGTAACCGCCTGAACAGGCACTTTTGCTAGGGACGTTCTTCATGCACAGCATCATCTATCTGGTCGGCCTTGTGGTCGTGGTTCTCGCCATCCTGTCGTTTCTTGGCCTGCGCTGAGGAGGGGTCGCGATGGAACGCACGGAAACCATGACCGCCGCCTCGGCGCCGCGCCGCGAAATCTCCGGCGCCTATATCGACTGGGTCGCCGTCTTCGGCGGCGCGGTGGTGGCGGCCGCGATCGGCGGATTGTTCACCGCTTTCGGCGCCGCCCTCGGCCTCTCGACCATCTCGGCCGAGCCGGGCGAGGGTTCGTTCAACCTCTGGCTCATCGTGACGGCGCTGTGGCTCGTGATCTCGCTGGTGGCGAGCTATCTGGCCGGGGGCTATATCGCGGGGCGGATGCGGCGGCGCGTCGATGACGCCTCGGCCGACGAGGTGGCCGCGCGCGACGGGATCAACGGGCTTGTGGTCTGGGGCCTCGGCATGCTGTTGACCACCTGGATGGCGGCGGGCGCCATCGGCGGCGCTGCCTCGGCCGTCGGCACGGCGGTCACGGCGGCCGGATCGGCGGTGGGCGGCGTGGCCCAAGGGACAGGCGCGGCCGTCGGCGGCGCGGTTCAGGGCGTGGCCCAGGCCGTGGGCGCCGCCGTGCCGGACGACGCGGACGAAGGGCTGATGGATTACATCAACAGCACCCTGATGCGGCCCGCGGTCGACGGTGTGCGCCAGGGCGTGCAACAGCCCGATGGCACGACAGCGCCCGGTGCACCGTCGATGGACGATGCCGAGCTCGCGCGCCAGAGCGGCGTGGTTCTGGGGAACGTCCTGCGCACCGGCGAAATCTCGGACGAGGATCGCGCCTTCCTGATCGCCGCGGTCGCACGCCGCACCGGGCAGACCGAAGCCCAGGTCGAGGCCCGGGTGGACCAGGCTGTCGCCGTCGTCCAGGAGGCCCGCGAGGAGGCTGAGGCAGCTGTCGCCGAAGCGCAGGCCGAAGCCGAACGTCTGGCGCAAGAGGCCGAGGAGGCCGCCATCGCCGCCGCCGAGACAGCCCGCAAGAGCGCGATCCTGACCGCCTTCCTGCTGACCGCCGCCGCCCTGGTGGCCGGTGCCGCCGCCGTCTCCGGCGCCGTGCGCGGCGGGCGCCATCGCGACGAGGGCCGCATCTGGGGCGGTTTCAGCTACCGCTTCTGATCCTTCCGCCTAGGGGCGCGCGCGAAGGCGCGCCCCGAACACAAGGCAAACCGAACACAAGGCAAACCGAAGGCCAGGCAAACCGAAGGCCAGGCGATCCGCCGCCATAGGCTTCGGCCAAAGGCCCGGCGCCATATTCCCCACCCTTGAAAGGCAGGACAAATGGCACGCAAATCCTATGAGACCGCCACCGGCAATGCGGGCGAAACGCAACAACGCGGTGGCGAAGTCCTCACCACCGGCCACGGCATCCCGGTTTCGGACAACCAGAACAGCTTGCGCGCGGGCGCGCGCGGCCCGACGCTGCTGGAAGATTTCCTGCTGCGCGAGAAGATCTTTCATTTCGACCACGAACGGATCCCCGAGCGGATCGTCCACGCCCGCGGCTCGGCGGCGCATGGGGTCTTCACCTGCACCGACCCGATACCGGAGCTGACGCGCGCGGGCCTGCTGGCCGAGAAGGGCAAGGAGACGCCGGTCTTCGTGCGCTTCTCCACCGTGGCGGGCGGCGCGGGCTCGGTCGACACCCCGCGCGACGTGCGGGGGTTTGCGGTGAAATTCTACACCGATCAGGGCAACTGGGATCTGGTCGGCAACAACATCCCGGTCTTCTTCATCCAGGACGCGATCAAGTTCCCCGACCTGATCCATTCGGTGAAGATGGAGGCCGACCGCGGCTATCCGCAGGCGGGCTCGGCCCATGACACGTTCTGGGATTTCGTCTCGCTGATGCCCGAAAGCCTGCATACCGTGATCTGGGCGATGTCCGACCGCGCCATCCCGCGCAGCCTGCGGATGATGGAAGGCTTCGGCGTCCACACCTTCAAATTCGTCAATGCCGAGGGGGCGGCGAGCTTCGTCAAGTTCCACTGGCGCCCCGTCCTCGGCACCCAGTCGCTGATCTGGGACGAAAGCGCCAAGCTTCAGGGGGCCGACAACGACTATCACCGCCGCGACCTTTATGAGGCCATTGACGCGGGCGATTATCCCGAATGGGATTTCGCGGTGCAGGTCTTCGACCAGAAGCTCGCCGACAGCCTGCCCTATGATGTTCTGGACCCCACCAAGTTCATCCCCGAGGAGATCGTGCCCCTGCGGGTGGTCGGACGCATGGTTCTTAACCGCAACCCCGACAACCATTTCGCCGAGAACGAGCAGGCGGCCTTCCTGCCCTCGAATATCGTGCCGGGGATCGACTTCACCGACGATCCGCTGTTGCAGGGGCGGCTGTTCTCTTACCTCGACACGCAGAAATCGCGGCTGGGGACGACGAATTTCCACCAGATCCCGGTGAATGCGCCCAAATGCCCCTATGCCAACATGATGCGCGACGGGCTGATGCAGATCCATGTGCCCAAGGGCCGGGCGAATTACGAGCCGAACACCCTCGATCAGGCGGGCGAGGATCCCGGGCCGCGCGCCAGCGCCGAGGGGTTCGCGACCGCCCCGCAGGAAGTCGCGGGCGAGAAGCTGCGCATCCGCTCCGAGACCTTCGGCGACCATTACAGCCAGCCGCGCATGTATTGGCGCTCGATGACTTCAAGCGAACAGGCGCATATCGCCTCCTCCTTCGTGTTCGAGCTGTCGAAAGTGGGGCTCGACCATGTGCGCAGCCGCGTGTTGTCGCATCTGCGGGTGATCGACACTGATCTTGGCCGCCGGGTGGCCGAGGGGCTGGGGCTGGACCTGCCCGAGCCCGCGAAGCCGTTCAGGGAGCCGGTGGATCTGGAGCCATCCGACGCGCTGTCGATCCAGAAGAACTGGAAGGAGACGCTCAAGGGCCGCAAGATCGGCCTCTTGATCGCCGAAGGGTCGGACAAGGCGGGGATCGACACGCTGATTGATGCCGTCGAGGCGGAAGGCGGCAGCGTCTTCACCATCGCGCCGAAGGTCGGACCGCTGAAGCTGAAGGGCGGCACGATCACCCCGGACGGCCAGCTTGCGGGCTCGCCTTCGGTGCTGTTCGATGCCATCGCCATGATCCTGATGCCCGACCAGGCCGATAAGCTGGCGAAAGACAGCGCCGCCATCGGCTTCGTCATGGATGCCTTCGCGCATCTCAAGGCCATCGGCCATTGCAAGGGCTCGGCGGTGATCCTTGAACGCGCCGGGATCGGGGATGGCGAGGGCGTCGGCCCCTGGGAAGACCTGGCCGAGATGGCGAAACGCCGCTACTGGGCGCGCGAGGCTGGGCTGCGCGACCTCGCATGACACAACGGGCGGAGGAGATCGTCTATCCCACCGAGGCCGGGCTCTACTGCGCCCCGGGGGGGGGGCCACATCGACCCCCTCCGCACCACCGCCCGCGCGCTGGTCACCGATGGCCATTCCGACCATGCCCGCCCCGGCCATGGCGCGGTGATGGCCACCCGCCAGACGCTCGACATCATGGCGATCCGCTACGGCGAGGATTTCACCGTCAGCCGCCAGATCGCCGATGGCCCGGTGCGGATCTCGATCGCGCTGGTGACGCCGACAATCGTCAAATCGCGGCGGCGCTGACGGATCAGTTCGCGCACGAAGGCCATGGGGCGCTGGTAGATCGCAAAGCCCCCGAGAGCGATGCGCATCCCATCGCCGCCCCCTTACGCGGCCTGCGCCAAGGGGCGCAGCTTGACGCTCCGTTCCATCTTTCCTCCCACGGTGCAGCGGACACTCTTCCTGTCCGCTGGGACCGATCCCACATGAGATCAATCCCACAAATGCAGCCGCGAAACAACCGAAAAACCCGGTATTGTATTTATATGTTACTTATCAATTTGATGATATGGGACAGCCAAGGATCTTACGACCGGGGCCGCGCCGGGCCGGTGGTGTTTCCGGCGATCATCTCAATCGGAAGAATCATCTTCGCGACGGCCGCCTCGGGCGCCTTGATGCGACGCAGCAGCAGACGCGCCGCCTCGACGCCGATCTGCCTGCGCGGCAGGCCGATCGTCGTAAGCTGCGGCCTGTCGGGATAGAGGCTTTCCCACATCGGCTCGCGGAAGGCGCCATCGTAGCCGGTCACCGAAAGATCCTCCGGCACCCTCAGACCGCGAGAGCGCGCCTCGGCGATCACCCCCATCGCGGCCATGTCGTTCGAGGCCACGATCGCCGTGATCCGCCCGGAGCGGGTCAGCAATTCCGCCGCCCCCTCACGCTCGGCGCCGTAGTCATATTCGCGCAAAAGCTGCAGATCCGGGTCGCTGACGATGCCGAACCGGGGCGCGGCCTCTTGGAATGCGCCCAGGCGCTCGCGCGCGGTGGAAGAGTTCTCGGGCCCGCCGATATAGCCGACATGGCGGTGTCCCGCCACGCTCAGATGCGCGAGAAGGGCCTCTATCCCCGCGACATTGTCCGGCCCGACATAGTCGAAGGCATCGGGATCGGGCCTGCGGTTGACGAAGACGGATGGCGGCCCGCCGGCCAGAAGCGCGGTCACCGCCTCGGGCAGGGATTGCGACACCAGGATCAGCCCGTCGGCCTGGCGTTCCAGCATCTTCTGCACGAAGGCCATCTGCTTCACGCTGTCCCCTTCGGTATTGCACAGAAGCAGGGTCATGCCCTCGGGCGCCAGCACCTCATCGGCGCCCTTGACGATCCTCGGGAAGATCGGGTTGGAAATATCGGCGATCAGGATGCCGACCGTATCCGAGCGATTGGTTCGCAAGGTGCGCGCGATGGCGGACCTGCGGTAACCCAGTTCGCGCGCCGCCTGTTCGACGATCTTCTTGGTCTCGCTGTCGACATAGCCATTGCCGGACATGGCCCTCGCTGCGGTTGATCTGGATATGCCGGCACGGGCTGCGACATCGGAAATATTCGGGGCGCGTTTCATCTGCCGAGATGGCTTTCATGCACTTGGACGGCGCGCATTCATGTCCGAATGCGGCAACTGCAGATATGGTATCGGTCTCATGCGGGCAAAACAACAAGGTCGAGGCAGATGCCCCCCGGCCGCAAGGCGAGCTCATGACCGAAGCTTCGCCCCGGGCGGCGGGCCGGCGCCCAGAGCGGCCTTGACCGCCACCCCGGATATTTGAGGCGCGGGCCCGGGATCGAAGCCGTGGGGCACCGCTGTGGGGCACCGCCCTGGTTGAGGCCGCATGTCGCGATGCGGGCCCGCCTCGGGCCCTCCATCCGCATGTTCCGATGGAAAAGCCCCGCCCGCGACCGACGCGATGCGGCGGTTGCCGCTTGCGAATTCCCGACGGGTCGGGAAAGCTGGATTGCCAGTCTTCCCGCCAGCACGGACCGGAACGCCCGCGATCTCATAAGGGCGTCGCAACAGCGCATCTCTCCTGCCTGTTTGCGACTGTGGAGGCATGCCATGAACCTGATCGAACCCCATCGCTTCACGCCCTTCGAGGCGGGCCGCACCACTTTGGTGACCTTGCCGGGCGTCCCCCGGAAGACCCATGTCGACGTTCTGCGCATCTCGGAGGGGCTGGTCCTGGCGCATAGCCACTTCTCGCCGTCGATCCGTCACGACGACGACATCCGCCGCCCCGAGGAGCAGCTCATCCTGGCATTCAACCTGTCGGGCCGCATGCTGCTGGTGGACCCGCGGGGCGCCGCGCATGAGATCACCGGAGGCCAGGGCTGGATCATCAGGTCGGGCGGCAAAAGGCTGCAACGGATCGTGGAGAAGGGAGAGGGCTGCTCCAATCTCGTCATCGCGCTGGCGCTGTCGCGCCTGGCCCCCGCCCTGGGCGCGCTGCTCGACTTCGCCCTGCCTGGAAGCGCATGTTTCCGGCGCCTGCGGCTGCCGGTGCCGGGCAAGACGACGCTCGCGACCCTGCTCGACACCCGCACCGATCCGGCTGCCATGATGCGCAAGGAGGGGCAATGCCTCGCCCTGCTCGGCCATGCGCTGGAAGAGCTCGCCGACCACCCCGACCGCAGTGAAACCGCCGGGGGCACCGAACTTCTGGTCGACCGCATGACGGCCTTCCTGTCCGAAAGGCTCGCCGAAACGATCACCATGGCCGAGATCGAGCGCGAGGCCGGTCTGAGCCACGTCACCCTGAACCAGATTTTCCGCGCGGCCACCGGCATGACGGTTTTCGAGCGGCTGCGCGCATTGCGGCTTGAAGCCGCCGAGCGCCTGATCCGCCAGACCGATCGCAGCTTCACGAAGATCGCCGGGGATTGCGGATTTTCGGATGCGAGCCATCTCTCGAACGCCTTTCGCAAACGCTACGGCGCGACCGCGCGTGACTGGCGCCGGGGCGCGTATCGAAATCCCTGAGCGCCCTTCGTCAAATTCAAGAAATTTTTCATCAGTTACAAGATTCGCCACGGGCCTCGTGGCACCGAACCTCCTCAAAAGGAGGCCGCCGATGCCATCAACCGCTTTGCCCAGACCATCCCCGAGACTTACCGCGATTCTCAGCCTGACCACCGCGCTTGCGGCCGGGCTGATGCCCGGGGCGACCATGGCCCAGCAGGAAGACACGATACATCTTGGCGAAATCACCCTGTTCGCCAATCATTGGGAGGAACTCGCCCGCAAGGCCGCAGCCACAGCGACGGTGCTGGGCGAAGACGACCTCGCACCGCCGATCTCGCCCGATCTCGACGCCATGGCGGCGCGCTCGGCCAATACCGTCTTTCAACGCGCCAATGCGCAGGAAAGGCTGGTGGTGCGCGGCATGTCGGCCTTCGACAATGCGCTTTCCGATCCGGTCGGCTATCTGGTCAACGGCGTGGCGCTGCCGATGGGCACGATCCAATTGCCGCATTTCTTCGGCGCCGGGAACGTGACGCTGCTGAAAGGACCGCAAGGCACCATCTTCGGGCGCAATTCCGAGGCGGGGCTCTTGTCCTTCGACACCATCGCCCCCGGCAGCCGCGAGGGCGGCGAGATCAGTCTCGGCCTTTCCGGTTCGGATGCCGGGGCGTCGCCGCTTGGCGGCAATGGTTCGGTGATCTGGTCCGGGCGCGCGGATGGCGGCCCGGCACTGGCCTTCGGGCTGGACTATGCCCGCGATCCCGGCGTGATCTCGAACCCGGCCACCGGGGCAAAGGATGGCGGCAAGAACCGCCGCGTGACGGGTTTTGCCAGCGCGGAATGGGATCTGCAGCACGGCGGCTATCTGCGCCTGAGCACGCTGGCCGAGGGTCAGGAGTTCAACAAGGAACAGTTCCGCTATATCTCGGGCCCGCTGGCGACGGGGCGCTATGAAAGCGTCTATTCCGACCCGTCGTGGGAACGCCGCCGGATGTCCGTCACCGCGCTGGAATATGGCGCCAGTTTCGACGGGTTCGACCTGACCGCGATCACCGGCCTCACCTCGTTCGACCGCGATTTCGTGCTGGATTTCGACGGCTCGCCCCTGGCCCTCGGCGTGACGGAGATGGATGTCAGCGACCGCGCGATCTCGCAAGAGATCCGGCTGACCTCGGCCGGCGAAGGGCCGCTGAAATGGGTGCTGGGCCTTCATGCGTTCAAGCAAAGCACCGATGCCGATTTCAACCTCGGCGCCATGTCCACTGATCGCCATACCGAGATCGACCAGACCGGCGCGGCGCTTTACGGCTTTGCGGAATATGCCGTCGGCGAACGCTTCCGCATCGGTGCGGGGCTGCGGATCGACCATATCTCCTCGGACGCCTGGCAGAGCTTCACCTCGCCCATGGCCAGCCTGCGCTATGAGGGCAGCGATTCCTCGACCACGCTGCTGCCCAAGCTGACGCTGGCTTATGACCTGTCGGACGCCACCACGATCCATGCCAGCTATGCGCGCGGCTATATGCCCGCAGGTTACAATTACGGCTTTGCCAACAGCGCCGACAGCCTGACCTATGCCGCCGAATACAGTTGGAACGCGGAACTCGGGCTGAAGCACGAATTCGCCAATGGCGCGGCACTGAACCTTGCCGCCTTCCACACCACGGTAAAGGACAAGCAGATCACCGAAACCATCCCCGGCGCGGCACAATACATCTCGAACGCGGGCGAGGCGGAAAGCTACGGGATCGAGGCGGAATTGGCCGCGCCTTTGGCCTCAGGCTGGGAGATCGCGGCCAATGCGGGCTGGCAACGGGCGCGGGCGACATCTTTCCGCACGACCTCCATGGATCTGACCACCGGATCGCTGGTGCCGGTCGACTGGTCCGGCAACGCCCTGCCGATGGCGCCGGAGACGACCTGGGGCCTTGCGCTTTCGCATCGCGGCGAGGTCTGGCGCGGCCGGGTCAGCCTGAACGGCGCGGGCAGTTCCTGGTTCGACCCGGGCAACAGCGTAAGGCAGAAGGGCTTCACAACCGTCGATGCCGAAATCTCGCGCGGGCTGGGGCATGGCGAATTGACGCTCTGGGCGAAGAACCTCTTCGACGAGGAGTATTACAGCACCGCCGCCGCCACGATCCGCGGCGTGGTGGTCGAGGATGGCAGCCCGCGCACCATCGGTGTGAACTGGAAGATGACATGGTAAGCGCCGACCGCCCGTCCGGCGTGACCCTTCTGCTGCAAACGCTGGAAGGGCCGATCCGCCATGCGGTTCTGGACTGGGCCCTTGAAAGCGGGGTGTTCGACTTGTGCCGGACCCCCGCCCCCCCGGACCTGCTGGGCCAAGGCATGGGCCTGCCGGTCGGGTCGCTGACCCTCGCGCTGCGGGCGCTGAGTGCCGCAGGCTTCATGGAATGCCTTGACGGCGGTTTCCGCACCGCGCCCGACATCCTGCCCTTCGTGGCCGCAGACGGCCCCCGCAACATGGTCGAGACTTTGCGCATGATGGCCCGGACGCGCCATGGCGGTCTCGACGCCTTCGGGGCCATGGTCGCGGGTGCGGCCCTGCCCCCCGGATCGCAGCTTTTCGACGCGGCGCATTGGGACGCGCATCACCGCTCGCTTGTCAGCTTCCACCGCGCGATTGCCGCCGAGGCCATGGCGCCCTGCATGACCGGCCTGCCCGAATGGGGCCGGACCCGGACGCTGCTGGAGATCGGGCCCGGCTCGGCCGTGCTGGCCGAAAGGCTTCTGGCGCAGCGCCCGGATCTGCGCGTCACGCTGTTCGACCTGCCGCAGGTCGCGGAACGGATCCGCCAGGATGCCCCGGATCCCGCCATCACCATCCTCTCCGGCGATTACAACCGGATCCTGCCGGAGGGGCATTTCGACCTGATCTGGTGCTCGATGACGCTTTATTTCCACGACGCAGGCCTGCCTACGCTGATCGCCCGGCTGGCGGATCTGCTGGTGCCGGGCGGCGTTCTGGTCAGCTTTCACGAGGCGCTGAATGGCGACCGGACCAGACCGCCCGAACATGTGCTCGGCCGCCTCATGCCCGCGCTCCGGCAAGGCGATGTCTCGTTCGGCGACGGCGAGATCGCTGCGGCCATGGCGGCGGCGGGCCTGACCGGGGCCACGGCAGAAACCCTCGCCACCCCTTTCGGCCGTTTCCGGCTGGATGCCGCGCGCAGAAAGGCATGACATGCGTCTCCTCTCCTTCCTTCTGGCCCTGCTTCCACTGCCCGCTTGGGCCGAAGACATCCTCCTCTCCGGCCCGCCGATCTGGGAAAGCGCGCCCCTGATCGCGCTGGCCGAGACGCAGCCCGTCGAGGGGGTCACGTTCATCTTCCGCCCCTGGGCCAGCCCCGAGGAACTACGCAAGATGCTGATGGCCAAGGTGCCGCTGATCGCGGTCGCGCCCTCGCCCACGGCGGCCGTGTTCGATGCGGGCAGGATCGGGGCGGGCAGGATCGGGGCGGACGGGATCGGGGCGGGCAGGATCGGGGCGGACGGGATCGGGGCGGACGGGATCGGGCTGCGGGTTGTTTCGGCCACGGTGACCGAGGGCAGCCTCTCGATCGTCGGGCGGGGTGGGCCGGTCGCCGATCTGGCCGAGTTGCGCGGCGCCAGCCTCGCCTTGCCCTTTAAGGGCCATCTGCCCGATCTGATGATGCGCCGCATCGCGCCCCCAGGCGCGGAAAGCTGGCAGCCCTATTATACCGGCAGCCTCAATGCCGGGGTGCAGCTTCTGCTGGCCGGTCAGGTCGACAACGCCTTGCTGACGGAACCGCTGGCGACGCTCGCCCTCGCCCAGGATCCGGGCCTTTCGCGCCGCGCCGGGCTTTGCGGGCTGTGGCGCGAGGCGACGGCGCTGGCCAGTTGCCCGCCCGCCGGGGTCGTCTTGGTGAATCCCGCCTTCGGGAACCGGCGCGAAGTGCTTTCCGCCTATCGCGCGGCCTTCGCCACGCTCGCCGCCGATCCGGGTGCGGCCGCCCCGCTGCTGGCGCGGCATTTCCCGGAAATGGAGCGCGCGCGCGAGGGCTTTGCCCGGATCAACGCGCTGGACCTCGCCATGCCGGAAAACGCCGCGCTGCTGGCCGATTTCTACGCCGCGATCATGGAGGTGGAGCCCGACGCCATCGGCGGCAGGCTTCCGGGCCCGGATTTCTACGGGCCATGATGCGGCGTCTGGCCTTTCTCGCCGGGCTTGGCGCACTGCTCCTGCTCTGGTCGCTGGCCGCGCGCGACAGCCTGCCCGCGATCCTGCCCGGCCCCATGGCGGTCGCCACGGCGCTTGGCCAGCTTGTGGCGGATTCCGGCTTCTGGTCCGGCACGCTGATGCCGAGCCTTTACCGGGCCGTCGCCGGGCTGGCGCTGGCCTTCACCCTGGGCGCGCCCCTGGGGCTGATCGGCTGGCACTGGCCGGTGATCTCGGCGCTGCTCGCGCCCTTGCGGCTGATCCTGATGGGGATGCCCGCGCCGATCCTCGCGATCCTGTGCATCCTTTGGCTCGACGGCGGCACGGCGACCGTCACCCTCACCGTCGCCGCGCTGCTGGTTCCGGTCTTCCAGATCGCCATGGCCGAAGGGATGGGCGCCGTCGATCCGCAAATGGACGAAATGGCGCGGCTGTTCCGTGTGCCGCTGCGCCGCCGCCTGCGCCGGATCGCGGGGCCCGCGCTCTGGACGGCGCTCGGCCCGGCGCTGCGGATCGCGGTGGCCAATGCTCTGCGGGTCACGCTGCTGACCGAACTTCTATCTGGGGCCGAGGGCCTTGGCGCCGCCGTCCAACGCGCGCAAAGCTGGCTGCAGACCGACCGGCTTTTCGCATTGGTCATCGTGATCCTCGTCCTGATCGGGCTCGTCGAGGCCGCACTTGGCGCCCTGACGCGCGAAAGGCGGAAACCATGATCCTTTTCGCCGCCGAACGGGCCTGCATGCATTATCCCGGCCGCCCCGCCCCCGCCTTTCGGGACATGACCCTGACCATCCGCAAGGGCGAGAGCCTGCGCCTGACCGGCCCGAGCGGGACGGGAAAGACCAGCCTGATGCGGCTGATCGCCGGGTTGGAGCGCCCGAGTGCCGGGCGCATCGCCACCCTGCCCCGGCGCCCCGGCATGGCCTTCGCGGAGCCGCGCCTGCTGGCCAGGCTTTCGGTGATCGAGAACCTGCTGTTCGTCGCCCCCTTCGCGCGCAGCGAGGCGCAGGAGATGCTGGCCGTGCTTGAAATGGCAGATCTGCAGGACAGCCGGGCGGGCAGCCTGTCGAAAGGCCAGGCGCAACGCGCGGCCCTGATCCGCGCGCTGCTGGTCCGCCCGGACATCCTGCTGCTCGACGAGGCGCTTGGCGGCCTTGACCCGCCGACATGGCACCGGGCCCGGGATCTGGTCCGGGCACACCGGGACCGGGACGGCTTCGCCCTTGTCGAAATCAGCCACGATCCGACCCGTCTGATCGCGCCGGAAGCGCAGGAGGTCTCTCTCGCCTGAAACCAGCGGGACCGGGGCAGGCGGGGTGCGGCCCTGAGCGAGGCCGACGACGCCACGGGTTCAGGAGAATGACTGAGCCCGCGCCATGCCGCGAAGCCCCGGCTTTTCCAGAATACCCCCCGGGGCGCCGCCCGGCGGCGGGCAAAGGCCCGCTCTCAGATCGAGATGGTGTCGAAGGTCTGACGGAAATAGGTGAACAACGCCATGGCCTGCGGGGAAAGATCCACGCCGCGCCGCCAGGCAAGGCCCACGTCCATCGACGGGATGGGCTGCTCGGTCTCGGCGCTCACGATGCGCTTTCCCTCCAGCGACCAGGGGCGATAGACCATGTCGGACAGGATCGTGATCCCCTGGCCATTCGCCACCATCGAGCGCACCGCCTCGATCGACGAGGTGCGCAGCCTGACCCTTGGCTGGACCGGGCCGAAGGACCAGTATTTCATCGTGGTATTGGCGGCCTCGTCGACGGTCAGCATGACATAGTCCTCGTCCGCGATCTCGGCCAGGTCGACGCGGCGGTGCAGCGCGAAGCGATGGCCCTGCGGCAGCCAAAGCCGACGGCGCGAGCGCAGAAGCGTCTCGGTGTCGATCGACGGATCGCTGATGTTCGAGGTCAGCACGACGGCGATATCGAAGCGGTTGGCAAGCAGCCCCTCCTCGACGCTTTCGCGGTTCATCTCGTGGATCTGGATGTCCAGGTTCGGATGCAGCCGGGCGATCCGTGCCAGATGGGCGGGCAGGAAATAGCCGATCACCGTATAGGTCGTGGCGACCAGGATCCGCCCGATCGTGCCGCTGCCCCTTTCGCGGATGTTGGCCACCTCGTCCATCTTGGTCAGGATCTCATAGGCGAGCGCCAGAAGCTCGCGCCCCGGCTGGGTCATCTCCATCCCATGGGCGGTGCGGACGAAAAGCTCGACCCCCAGTTCCACCTCAAGCTCGCGAATCGCGGTCGTCACGGCGGATTGCGAGATCGACAACTCGCTCGCCGCGCGGCTGACCTGGCCGGTCTCGGCGGTGGCGACAAAATATTTCAACTGCCTGAAGTTCATGCAGACCTTCTGATTTTCCGATAATGCACCTTGGAACTTCCGGTGATTCCGGTTCGCGACCTGCCGAAACTTCCCCCAAATGCAGGAATAACGGCAGGTTAAGCTGTGCCTCGGGGAGGATATTTATCTGATTTTCAGAATTTTGTCGATGTCGTATTTGAATTTTACATGACGCCCGCCCTGCGCAACGCTGATCCCACATCGCAGGAGCCGGACGACAGAATGCCAAGGGTGATCGATCTCAACTGTGACCTCGGAGAGGGTTTCGGCCATTGGTCGATCGCCGAGGCGCCCGAGGAAAGCCTGATGGAGATCATCTCTTCGGCCAATGTCGCCACCGGCTTCCATGCCGGAGATCCGATGCAGATGAACCGCATCGCGCGGATGTGCCGCGAGCATTCGGTGGGGCTTGGCGCGCATCCCGGCTACCGCGACCTGATCGGCTTCGGCCGCCGCCGCATCGACGCCTCGCCCGAGGAACTGGTGAACGACATCCTGTATCAGGTCGGCGCGCTTCGGGAATTCGGGCGCCTCCATGGCGTGCCGCTTCAGCACATCAAGCCTCATGGCGCGCTTTACATGGAGGCCGCGCGGAACGAGAATCTGTCGCTGCACCTGGTCGAGACCCTGCGCCGCACCTCGCCCGAGGTGGCGATCTTCTGCATGGACGTCTCTGAGACCTGTGCCGTGGCGCGCCGTCTGGATCAGCCCGTGGTGCGCGAATTCTACGCCGACCGCGACTATGACGACAGCGGATCCATCGTCTTCACCCGGCGCGCCGCCCCGCCCTCGCCCGAGAAGCTGGCCGAGAAATGCCTGCGCGCCTGCCTTGAGGGCCGCGTCGAAACCGTCACCGGCAGGGATGTCGCGGTCGGCTTCGACTCGATCTGCTTCCACTCCGACACCCCCGGCGCGCTGGCCATCGGCTGCGCCATCCGCAAGCGACTTTTGGATAACGGCGTCACCATCGCCCCGGCGGCCATGGTGATCGCGAAAAACGGACCCGACAGGAGAGAGCCATGACCGATATCCTTTCGCCCCTTCCCGGCACGTTCTATCACAAGCCCGCCCCCGATGCCGCGCCCTTCAAATCGGCGGGCGATGCGGTGGCGGTCGGCGACACCATCGGCCTGATCGAGGTGATGAAGACCTTCATCGAGGTCCAGGCCGAAGAGGCGGGCACCTTCGCCGCCTATACCGCCGGGGATGCCGCCCCCGTCACGGCGGGCGAAACGCTTGCGACGCTGGCCTGACGCCATGGCGATCCGCAAACTTTTCATCGCCAACCGCGGAGAGATCGCCGTGCGCATCATCCGCGCGGCGCAATCCCTGGGGATCGGCACCGTCCAGGCCCATTCCGAGGCGGATGCCGACATGCTCGCCGTCCGGCTGGCGGATGAGGCGGTCTGCGTCGGCCCCGCCCAGGCGGCGAAATCCTATCTGAACATCGGGGCCGTGGTCGCGGCCGCCAAAGCCTCGGGCGCCGATGCGGTGCATCCCGGCTATGGCTTTCTGGCCGAGAACGCCGATTTCGCCCGCGCCGTCGAGGCGGCGGGAATGGTCTTCGTCGGCCCCACCGCCGCCACCATCGAGCGGATGGGCGACAAGGTGGCGGCCAAGATCGCGGCCAAAGCCGCGGGCGTGCCCACGGTTCCCGGATCCGACGGGCGGATCGACGCCGCCGAGGCCGTCGCGATCGCCGGGGCCATCGGCTATCCGGTGATGATCAAGGCCGCCGCCGGGGGTGGCGGGCGCGGCATCCGCATCGCCGAGACGCCCGAAGATCTGGCCCGCCTCGCGCCCCAGGCCCGGGCCGAGGCCGAGGCCGCCTTCGGCGACGGCGGGCTTTATCTTGAACGGGTAATCCGCAATCCCCGCCATATCGAGGTGCAGATCCTGGGCGACGGCACCGGCGCCGCCGTGCATTGCTATGAACGCGAATGCTCGCTTCAGCGCCGCCGCCAGAAGGTCTGGGAAGAGGCCCCCGCCTTCGGCCTGCCCGAGGCCACGCGCAAGGCGCTGTGCGACAGCGCCGTGGCGCTGGCCAAGGCGGTGGATTATCGCGGTGCGGGAACGATCGAATATCTCTACGACGCCACCGCCGACGCGTTCTATTTCATCGAGATGAACACCCGCATCCAGGTCGAGCATCCGGTGACCGAGATGATCACCGGCCTCGACCTCGTGGCGCTGATGCTGCGCATCGCAGGCGGCGAGGCGCTGCCGCTGACGCAGGAGCAGATCGCCTGCGCCGGGCATTCCATCGAGGTGCGGCTGAACGCCGAAGACCCGTTCATGCAGTTCCTGCCCTTCCCCGGCAAGGTCGCCGGGCTGAAGATCCCCGAGGGCGTGCGCTTCGACCATTTCCTTTACGAGGGCTACCAGATCCCGCCCTTCTACGATTCGCTTCTGGGCAAGCTGATCGTCCATGCCCCCTCGCGCGGCGAAGCCATCGCCCTGATGGCCGAGGCCCTGCGCGGGATCGAGATCGCGGGGCTGAAGACCACGATCCCGCTGCACCTCGCGCTGGCCGCCGATGCGGGCGTCGCGGCGGGCGAATTCCACACCCAATGGCTGGAGCCCTGGCTTGCGGCCGACAACCTCAAACCCCGCGCAGCATAGGAGAACACCCGTGAAAACAAGGTATTCCTTCGGCGGCGACGAACATGTCTATGTCGAGATCGACGAGGAAATGTCGCTTGACGCCTTTTTCGTCGCTTTGTCGCTGCGCAATGCGGTGGCAGAGGCGAAGATCCCCGGCGTGACCGAGATCTGCCCCTCGAACGCCTCTTTCGAGGTGCGCTTCGACCCCGACGTGATCGCGCCCGACGAGATCATGGCCCGGATCAAGGATCTGGAACAGCAGGCCGAGGCGGGCGAAAAGCGCATCGACACCCGCATCATCGAGATCCCGGTCTATTTCCAGGACCCCTGGACGCATGAGACGCTGATGCGGTTCCGTGAACGGCATCAGGATCCTTCCGGCTCGGACCTCGACTATGCCGCGCGGATCAACGGCTATGACAGCGTGGCGGCCTTTATCGAGGCCTATCACTCGAATCCCTGGTTCGTCTCGATGGTGGGTTTCGTCGCCGGGCTGCCCTTCCTCTATCAGCTCGTGGAACGCGAGCGGCAGATCGAAGTGCCGAAGTACCTGCGACCGCGCACCGATACGCCGAAGCACACGGTCGGCCATGGCGGCGCCTTCGGCTGCATCTATTCGGTGCGGGGCGCGGGCGGCTATCAGATGTTCGGGATCACCCCGGTCACCATCTACGACCCGACGCAGACCGTATCCTACCTCAGGGACTTCATGGTCTTCTTCAATCCCGGCGACATCGTGAAATGGAAGCCCATCGACCGCGAGGAATTCGAGCGGATCGAAGCGGACGTCAAGGCGGGCACCTGGGCGCCGCGCATCGCGCCCGTGACCTTCGACCTGACCGAGTTCAACGCCGATGTCACCGGCAGCAACGCCAAACTGATGGAGGCGCTCAATGGCGTTTGAAGTCATCAAACCCGGCCTTTCGACCACGATCCAGGACCTTGGCCGCCCGGGATACTTCCATCTCGGCATTCCCGAAGGGGGCGCGATGGACCGCGCCGCCTTCCGCATCGCCAATATGCTGGTCGGCAATGACGAAGGCGCGGCGGGGCTGGAGACGACCTTCCTCGCCCCCGAACTGAAGTTCGACGCCGACACGCTGGTCGCGGTGACCGGGGCGGAAATGCCGGTCAAGGTCGATGGCGCGCCGCGCGAGGTCTGGAGCTCTTTCCTGGTGAAGGCGGGCCAGACCCTCAGCTTCGGCTTCCTGAAATCCGGCGCGCGGGCCTATATCGCCTTCGCGGGGGGGATCGACACGGCCCCGGCGCTCGGCAGCCGCTCGACCTATCCGATCGGCGCGCTCGGCGGGTTCGAGGGGCGCGCGGTCAAGGCGGGCGATGTGGTGCCGGTGGGCAAAGCCAGTTCCGCCCCGGTCGAGCGGACACTCGACAGATCCCTGCTGGCCCGCCTGCCCGATCCGGTCGAGCTGCGGGTTCTGACCGGGCTTTACTGGCACCGCCTGACCCAGGCCTGCCAGGCGCGGTTCTTCGCCGACGAATGGACCGTCGCGCCCGAGGCCGACCGGATGGGATATCGTTTCCGCGGCGGCCATCCGATGGAATTCGTGCCGCGCGAACAGCCTTTCGGCGCGGGTTCGGATCCGTCGAACATCGTCGACGGCTGCTATTCCTACGGCTCGATCCAGGTCCCCGGCGGGCAGGAGCCCATCGTGCTGCACCGCGACGCGGTATCCGGCGGGGGGTATTTCACCCTGGGCGCGGTGATCTCGGCCGATATGGACCTGATCGGACAACTGCAACCGAACACCAAAGTGCGCTTCGTCGAAGTCACCATGGACGAAGCCCTCAAGGCGCGCGCCGAACGCAAGGATCGGCTGGCCCGCATCCGAAAAAGCCTGAGCTGATCCCAACAAAAAGCGGATGAACCGCAGATCCGTCCCTTACCAACAGAGAGGTCTCTGAACGATGAAACACGCCCGTCTCACGCTTGCCCTGCTGGGCAGCACGCTGATCGCCGCGCCCGCCCTGGCCGACGACTGGTTCCCCTATCCCGCGCAGGAGATCACCCCGGCCTTCGCCGCCGACGGCACGCCCTCGGACGTGACCTACGAGGCGCTGCCCGGGGCCGAAAAGGCCTGGAACATCTGCGTCTCGTTCCCGCATCTGAAGGACGCCTACTGGCTTGGCGTCGACTACGGCGTCACCGAAGAGGCAAAGCGCCTTGGCGTGAAGCTGAACGTGCTCGATGCCGGGGGCTATACCGAACTGCCCAGCCAGATCAGTCAGATCGAGGATTGCGTCGCGGGCGGCGCCGAGGCGGTGGTGATCGGCGCCATCTCCTATGACGGTCTGAACTCGCTGGTGCGCGACCTTGCCGCGAAGAACATTCCGGTGATCGACGTCATCAACGGCATGTCCTCGCCCGATCTCGCCGCGAAATCGCTGGTCTCGTTCTGGACCATGGGGAACGAGACCGGCAAATATCTGGCCGCGAAACACCCCGCGGGCAGCGAAGAGGTCACCGTCGGCTGGTTCCCGGGCCCGGCGGGCGCGGGCTGGGTCGAGGCCGCGAACACCGGCTTCATGGAGGCGGTCCAGGGTTCCGCCGTCAAGGTGCTGGAGCCGCGCTACGGCGACACCGGCAAGGAGGCCCAGTTGAAGCTGGTCGAGGACGTGCTGGCCGCGAACCCGGACGTGAGCTACATCGCCGGAACCGCCGTGACCGCCGAGGCCTCGACCGGCCTGCTGCGCGAACGCGGGCTGACCGACAGCGTCGGCGTCCTGGCCTTCTACCTGACCCCGGGCGTCTATACCGGCATCGAGCGCGGCTTCATCGAGGCGGCCCCGGCCGATTCCATGGTGATCCAGGGCCGCATCGCGGTGGATCAGGCCGTGCGCATCCTGGAAGGGAAGCCCTATGTGAAACATGTGGGCCCCAGGATCTTCGTGATCACGCAAGAGAACCTTGGCGAAACCTCGCGCGATGCGGTGCTGCCGCCGGAAAGCTTCCAGCCCGTCTTCTCGGTGAACTGAGCCTTCTCAAGATGCGCCCTGCCCCCATGGGCGGGGCGCAGTCCCGAATGCCGGAGCATCCGCCGTGACGACACCCCATCCCCTTATCGTGACCCGGGGGCTGACCAAGGCCTATCCGGGCGTGCTTGCGCTGAATGCCGTCGATTTCGACCTGCATGCCGGCGAGGTCCATGTGCTGTTCGGAGAGAACGGCGCGGGAAAATCGACCATGATCTCGTTGCTGGCGGGCGCCAACAGCCCCACCTCCGGCGAGATCATCATGAATGGCGAGGGCGTGACGCTGTCCTCGGTCGCGGAGGCCCAGGCCCGCGGCATCTATACCGTCTTCCAGGAATTCTCGCTGATCCCGACCATGACGGTGGCGCAGAACATGTTCCTGGGGCGCGAGCCCGGCCCCGGGCCGTTCCTGTCGCCGGGCGAGATGCGCCGCCGCGCGCGCGCCGTTCTGTCCGAACTGGGTTTCGCCATCGCGCCCGACGCGGTGGTCGCGCTGCTGTCGCGCGCGCAGCAGCAGATGGTCGAGATCGCCAAGGCCGTGCAGGGCGGCGGGCTGTCGGTGCTCATCCTCGACGAGCCCACCGCCTCGCTGACCGACCGCGAGGTCGACCAGCTTTTCGCCGTCATCGGGCGGCTGAAATCCGCGGGCGTGGGGATCATCTACATCTCGCACCGGGTCCATGAATTCGCCCGCATCGCCGAACGGGTCACCGTCCTGCGCGACGGGTCGAAGATCGCGACCTCGGACATGGCCGGAATGACCGAGGAGAAGCTGGTCGACATGATGGCGGGCCGCGAGATCCGCGACATCTACCCCGAGGTCCCCCACAACCCCGGCGAGGTTCTGCTGGAGGCCGAGGGGATCGAGGCCTGGGGCGTGCGCGGCGCCTCGGTCAGCGTGCGGCGGGGCGAGATCCTTGGCGTGGCGGGGCTGGTCGGCTCGGGAAAGTCGCGGCTTTTCCGCACGATCATGGGGCTCGCGCCGCTTCGCGCGGGCCGCGTGCGGTTCAAGGGGCGGGACATGACCGGCGCCTCGACCCGGGCCATGGTCAAGGCCGGCGCCTGGTATCTTTCGCCCGACCGCAAGCACGAGGGCCTGATCCTTGCCGAGCGGCCTTTCGAGAACCTGCGGATGGACCTGATGCTGGAGGGCGGGCCGCTTTTGAACCTGCGCCGCCTGCGCGCCCGCGCGGCCGAGATCTTCGGCCATGTGGAACTGCCCGAAACCTATCGCGGCCGCCCGGTCGCGAAACTGTCGGGCGGCAACCAGCAGAAGGTGCTTTTCGGCAAGGCCTTCGGCCATGACGCCGATCTCTACATCTTCGACGAGCCCTCGGTCGGCGTCGACATGGGAACGCGCGCCGCCCTTTACCGGCTGATCGCCGAGCTTGCCGCGAAGGGCAAGGCGGTGATCCTGATTTCTTCCGACCTGCCCGAGGTGATGAACCTCGCCCATCGCGGCATCGTGCTGGCCAATGGCCGGATCACCGCAGAGCTTTCGCGCGACGAACTGACCGAAGACGTGATCTTGCACAATTTCTTCGACCGCTCGGACGCCGTATCCCCCCATAACGAACCCCAAGGAGCCCTCGCATGACTGAGGCAAAATCCTCACGCGGCCTCGTGTCGCTGCCGCTGCGCCTGTTCGTGAAGATGGGTGTCCTGCCCTTCTTCCTGCTGATCGCGGTGCTGGTCTTCGCCATCCTGTCGCCGAATTTCCTGTCCTTGCAGAACCTGATGAACGTGGCGCGGCAATCGGTCTATCTGGTGCTGGTCTCGCTGGGCCAGATGCTGGTGCTGATCTCGGGGGGGTTCGACCTCTCGGTCGGCACGGTGATCGCGCTGGCCTCGGTGATCTCGGCCATGGCCATGGTCAAGGCGGCGGGGATCTTTCCCGACGCGGTCTGGCTGGTGATCCTTCTGGGCGCGCTGGCGGGCTTCGGCGTGGCGCTGGTCCTGGGCACGATCAACGGCATCGGCGTCGCGGTCTTCGAGGTCTCGCCCTTCATCATGACGCTTGGCGTCTCTTCCATCGGCACCGGCCTTGCGCTTTTCCTGACCGGCGGCGTGCCGGTCTCGGGCCTGCCCTTCGCCTTTGCCGACACCTTCGGCTTCGGCCGCATCCTGGGCACGCCGGTTCCGGTCGTGATCGCGCTGGTCGCCATCCTCGGCATGTGGATTTTCATGGCGCGCACCCGTGCCGGGGCGCGGGTCTATGCGGTCGGCGGCAATATCAAGGCCGCGCATCTGTCGGCGATCAACACCCGTCAGGTCCTGGTGCAGGTCTATGCGATCTGCGCGCTGCTTGCGGCGCTGACCGGGCTGCTGCTGACCGCCCGCGTCGAAAGCGGCGAGGCCAATCTGGGCGGCACGATCGCGATGGAATCCATCGCCGCCTGCGTCATCGCCGGCGTCTCGCTGCGCGGCGGGATCGGCCGGGTGGAGAATGTGGTGCTGGGGGCCTTCTTCATCATCCTGATGCAGAACGGCATGAACCTGGCCCAGATCAGCTCTTACATGCAGATGGTGCTGATCGGGTTGCTTCTGGTGCTGGCGGTGATCTTCGACCAGCTTCGCTATCGCCTGATCGTCAAGGGCTGAGCCCGCGGCCCGGGCCCAGGCCGGGAATCGCGGGCGGCCCACCCGCCCGCGACCAGAAGATTTTCTCTTCCAGGACAACATGATGACACCCGAAATCAACTGCGACATGGGCGAAGGCTTCGCCATCTATCAGGTCTGCGACGATGCCGAGATGATGCGGCATATCCGCATCGCCAACGTGGCCTGCGGCTTTCATGCAGGCGATCCTTCGGTGATGAACCGCACCGTGCGGCTTGCCAAGGAAAACGGCGTGCGCGTGGGCGCCCATCCCTCATTCCCCGATGCGCAGGGCTGGGGGCGGCGCGAGATGAGGATCGAACGCGAGGAATTGCGCGATCTGCTGATCTATCAGGTCGCGGCATTGAAGGGCTTTCTCGACCTGCACGGCATCGGTTTGAACCACATCAAGCCGCATGGCGCGCTTTACGGCGCCGCGACCCGCGACGAGGACACCGCCCATGCCATCGCCGATGTGGCCGAGATCTACGGTGTCCCGGTTTTCGGCATGGCCAACACCCTGCACGAAACGATCTACCGCGCGCGCGGCGTGGGCTTCGTGGCCGAACTTTACGCCGACCTGCCCTATCGCGACGACGGCAGCCTGATCATCATGCGCCAGCCGCCGAAGGTCACCATCGAGGGCGTCGTCGCCCGATGCAGGCGCGCGCTGGAGGAAGGCGTCGTCGCCTCGATCGACGGCAACGACTTTCCGATGCGCTTCGACGTGATCTGCGTCCATTCCGACACGCCCGGCGCGGTCGAGGTGGCGAAAGCGCTGCAAGCCGCCCTGGCCCGGGAAAGGACGTGACATGGACGAGACCCGCGCCATCGCCCGCCTGATCGAGCGTTATTTCGCCGCGCTGCATTCCGGCGACACGGCCGAGATCGCCGCGATCTTCCTGCCCGAATGCGATCTGATCTGGGCAAGGGGCAAGGGCGAATACAGCCATACCGCCTTGCCGGACTATCTCGGCATCGTCGCGGGCCGCCCCGCACCCGCCTCGGCCGGGTTTCCCCGCTTCGGCGAGATCCTCTCGATCGACCTGAACGGCCCCGACCTGGCGCGGGTCTTGGTCGACAGCGCGGTCCAGCCGCGCTTTTACCGCGACTATCTCACCCTGGTCCGGGTTGCGGATGGCTGGCGGATCGCCTCGAAGATCTACCGGCTTCTCAGGGACGAAAGCGCGGGCTGAACGGGTCGCCCCCCCCCCCGCCGCCCCTCGCGGCGGGGATTTTCGTCTTGCAAGGTCAGATCCGCTCGCGCTGCGCCGCCTGCCGGGTCTCGCGCGGGGAACAGCCATATTGGCTGCGGTAGTGGCGGCCGAACTGCGCCTGATCGGGGAAGCCCCAGCGATAGGCGATGCAGGCGATGCTGTCGCGTCCCGCCGGGTTGCGCAGCTCTTCGTGGCAGCGCGCCAGGCGGCAGGCACGGATATGGCCGCTGACCGTCTTTTCCGCCCCCGAGAACAGGCGCTGAAGATAGCGCAGCGACAGGCCGCAGGCCTCGGCCACCTGCTGCGGCGACAGATCGAAGGACTTCAGATTCGCGCGGATGAACTCCTCGGCGCGATGCAGATGCGCGGCCTGCGCAAGGCTGCCCTCGCTGTCCAGAACCCTGTCGTCGCGCCGCAGGGCGAGACAGAGCATCTCCAGAAGATGCTGCCCCACGCTTTCCCGCCCGGCCGGATCCAGATCGTCGAGGTGGCGGGTGGCGTTTTGCAGGCTTGAGAGGAAATAGGACGCCACGCCCTGCCGGGCATCGACGCTGAGCGCGACGAAACGCTGAAGGTTGCCGATCCGCGCCGTCAGGCTTTCGGTCGGCACCTTGACCACCCATTGCACGTCGCCCGCCATCTGGGCGAATTCATAGGGCGCGTCGCTGCGTTCCACGACGAAACCGCCGGGGCCGCATTTCGCCTCGCGCGAGAATTGGCGGAACCTGATTTCCGAGCGCGACGGAACCGAGATCAGGAGCGAGCTTTCCCGCTCCTCGCGCAGGTGCCGGGGCGCGCGGCGGTAAAGCACGCTGTCGCAGCGGATGCGGGTGACATCGACCGGGCCGAAGGGCCAGATGTCCAGATCGCCGCGAAATGCGCGCCTGTCCTCGCCCTCGGTGTCCAGCGCGAAATAGGCGGCCGAAACGGCGCGCTGCCACGCATCGGTTCCCTGTGCCGTCCAACGTCGCGTCGCGCGCGGGATCATGGGTGAAGCCTCCTCAGGCCGGGGCGGTTCCGAAAGGCGGGGCGCCTGTGCTTGAGCGTCGAAAATCGCGTATTTCGCAGGTGGTTGTCGAATCAATTCAGGGCCGGTGGGCGGAATTGTCCCCGCCTTGACCATTTGCCGGGCAGATCCCCGGCCCGCCGCGCCGCATGGCCGCATCCGCACGAGAATTCGGACGCAAAACGCCATGATCCCCGGCCGCCGCCGCGGCAGGCTTGCGGGGAGACCAAAGCCGGGAATGCCAACCAGAAATGACCCAGAGCCCTGCCATCACGACGCCCGCGATCGCCCCGCTGACCTCGCCCGGAACGGTGGAGGAGGCGCTGGCGCTGCTGCACGCCGGCGGAGCGGGCACCCGGGCCATCGCCGGTGCGACATGGATCATGCGCGGCCCCACCCGTGGCGAGCCGGTGCCCGCGCGCCTGGTCGCGCTGAACCGCATCGCCGAGTTGCAAGGGGTCGAGATCGGCGCGCAGCGCGCCCGGATCGGCGCCATGGCAAGCCACGACCTGATGGCCCGCAGCCTGCCCGATGCGCCGGACCTGCATGCGCTGGCGCGGGCGGCGGGCGCCTCGGCCAATCCCGGCATCCGTCGGCTGGCGACGCTTGGCGGCAATCTGTGCGCGACGGGCTTCGTCGCCGCCGATCTGGTTCCGGCCCTGATGTGCCTTGACGCGCGGATCGGGATCGCCACGGCCGAAGGGCGGCGCGATCTGGATATGGCCGAGTTCATGGCGCTGCGGCGCGGCACGACGCCCTTCCTGGTGACCCATGCGACCTTCGCCCGCAGCGCGCGCCGCAGCGCGCATGCCCGGACGCCCGCCCGCGACTATCCGGTGGCGATCGCGAGCCTGGCGCTGACGCTCGACACCGGGGGACGGATCGCGACGATCCGCCTCGCCCTGGGCGCGGTCGAGGCGGATGCGCGCCGCTGGACCGCCTTCGAGGCCCGCGCCGTCGGCAAGTCGCCCGACCCCGCCGCCATGGCGGCGCTGGCGCGCGACCTCGCGGGCGGGCTTGCGCCGGTCACCGCGCTGGACGCGCCGGGCTGGTATCGGGCGCAGATCCTGCCCGCCCTGGTGGGGCGGGCCTTCGGACAGATCGTGCAGGAGGGCTGAGCCATGGCCATCGAATTCACCCTGAACGGCGAGGAACGCGCCTTCGCGGGCGATCCGCGCACACCGCTTCTGGACGTGCTGCGCGACGATTGTCGGCTGACCAGCACCAAAAGCGTCTGCCGCGCAGGCTTTTGCGGCGCCTGCACCGTGATGATCGACGGCGCGCCGGTTCCTGCCTGCCAGCGCCCCATCGGCATGCTTGAAGGCGCCGAGATCGTCACCATCGAGGGCATCTCGCCGCCCGAGGAACTGAACCCCGTGCAGCGGGCCTTCCTGGAACATGACGTGGTGCAATGCGGCATGTGCTTTCCGGGAATGGTGATCACCCTGACCGACTTCCTGCGCCGCAACGACGCGCCCTCGCGCGGCGAGGTCAAGGCGGCGCTCTCGGGCAATATGTGCCGCTGCACGGGATATGAGCGCATCATCGACGCGGTGATGTCGATCTGCGCCATGGATACCCAGCCGGTGGAGGCCGTCTCGCGATGAACATGGAAGTCGATCCCCGTCTTGCCGTCATGGACATGCCGCGCCGCGATGCGCGCGACAAGGTGACGGGGCGCACCCGTTTCATGGTCGACATGGCCGGCAACGACGTGCTGCGCGCCGTGGTCATGCGCGCGGACGTGGGCAGCGCGCGGATCCTGCGCATCGACACCTCGGCCGCGCGGAAGATGCGCGGCGTGCGCGGCATCGCCACCGCCGAGGATGCGCCGCTTCTGCACGGCATCGGGGTCATGGACCAGCCGCTGTTCGCCCGCGACCGCATCCGCTATCGCGGCGAGCCGATCTGCGCCATCGCCGCCGATACGCTGGAACAGGCCCGCGCCGCCTGCGCCGCCGTGGTGGTCGAGACCGAGGAGATGCCCGCCTGCCTGACCATGGCCGAGGCCCTCGCCCCCGGCGCGCCGGAACTGCACCCGGACTGGAAAAGCTACGACTGCATCGTCGAGGGCGCCGCTCGCGGCGGCAACATCGCCTGGGAGGCCCGCGTCCTGCGCGGCGATGTCGACGCGGCCTTCGCCCGGCCCGACGTGACCGTGGTCGAAAGCTGCTTCCGCGTCGGGCGCCAGAGCCATTTCCCCTTCGAGCCGCGCGGCGCCGTCGCCAGTTTCGAGGACGGGCGCTATCACGTCATCACCTCGACCCAGGTGCCCTGGACGGTCCGGGCGGTGACGGCGCGGGTGATGGGCGTCCACACCTCGCAGGTCCGCGTCACCGTGCCGCCGGTCGGCGGCGCCTTCGGGCTGAAATTCGACGCCTCGATCGAACCGATGGCGGCGATCCTTGCCAAGAAGACCGGGCGGACCGTCTCGCTGGTGAACTCGCGCGAGGAAGAGACCCAGACCTGCCTGTGCCGGGAGAACGCCGATATCTGGATCCGCTCGGCCATCGCCCCCGACGGCACGATCGCGGGGCGCGAGGCGGTCGTCCTGATGGATGCCGGCGCCTATGGCGGCGAGCAGGTCTTCCTTTCCACCATGACCGCGCACACGCTGGGCGCCAGCTACCGGCTGGGCTCGGCGCGGCTGTCGACGCGGGTGGTTTATACGAACACCCCGCCCAATGGCGCCTTCCGGTCCTGCAACGGCGCCTATAACGCCTTCGCGCTGGAGCGTCATACCGATGAGATCTGCCGCAAGATCGGCATGGATCCGATGGAATTTCGCAAGCTGAACGTGCTTTCGGACGGCGATCCCGGCGCGACCGGACAGATCTTCGAGGGCGATGTGCTCGGCCCCATGCTGGAGCGGATGGAGGCCCTGCGCGAGCGCGCCGGCACGGTGGAGCATCTGGCCGGGGACCGCCTTTACGGCCGGGCGACCACGGTGGGAACCTGGAACATCTTCGTCGGCCCCTCTTCCGCGACGGTGAACCTGAACGCCGACGGCTCGGCCACGCTGATCACCGCCAGCGTCGAGATCGGTTCGGGCTCGATCACCCAGGGCGTGCCGCAGATCGTGGCGGCGAACCTTGGGATCCATCCGTCGAAGGTGATCGTCAAGGGCGCCGATACCGATGCGGCGGGCTACGACATGGGAACGGGCGGCGGGCGCACCGTCGTCTCGATGGGCGCCGCCGCCACCGCCGCCTGCGCCGTGGTGCGCGAGAAACTTCTCGATACCGCCTCGGAGCTGCTGCAGACCCCACCCGCCGACCTGGTGCTGGTAAACGGCCGGGTCGAGATCCGGGGCCGCCCCGGATCCGGCACCACGATCGAGACGGTGATCGCGCGGGCCGAACAGACGAAGGGCCCGATCTCCGGCTCGGGCGCCTTTACCGCGCCGGGCACGGCCAAGGGCATGCCGGGCTGCGCGGCGGGGCATTTCTTCGACGCGATGGACCTGCCGGTCTTCATCGTCCACGAGGCCGAGGTCGCCGTCGATCCCGATACCGGCGAGACCGAGGTGCTAGCCTATCGCGTGGTGCAGGATGTGGGCCGGGCGATCAACCCGCGCGCGGTGCGCGGCCAGATCCAGGGCGCGGTGATCCAGGGCATCGGCTATGGCATCCACGAGGAAATCACCCTGGGCGCCGATGGCGGGATCGAGCAGAGCGGGTTCGAGACCTATCACCTGCCGCTGGCACGGGATGCGGTGAAGGTCGCGATCGACCTTTACGAGGGCGCGCCCTCTTGCGGGCCGATGGGCACCAAGGGGATTGCCGAGGTGGCGATCATGAACGGCGGCGCGACCATGGCCTGCGCCATCGCCAATGCCACCGGCAAGCGGGTGCAGCAATTGCCGCTGACGCCCCCGAAGGTGCTGGCGCTGACCCTGGGGATCGAGCCGGTGCTGGACCATCCGCATATCGGCCGGCGCTGGTCGGACAATATCCTGCGCTGATCCGGCGATGGAACCGCGCAGCGCCTGCGTCACCTTCGCGGATTTTCCGATCGCGCCGGGGATCGAGGATCCGCGCGACACCGCGCTGGCCATCCTGACCGGGACGGAGGGGCCGGCCTATCGCCCCGTGGGCGCCGCGATGTGGATCCGCGACGGGCGGGTGGTCGCGGGCTCGCTGTCCTCGGGCTGCGTCGAGCGCGACATCGCGCTGCACGCGATGGAATGCCTGGCCGAAGGGCGCGGCCGGTCGGTGCGCTACGGCGCGGGCTCGCCTTACTTCGACATCCGCCTGCCCTGCGGCGGCGCGCTTGACGTGACGATCCTGCCCGCGCCCGAGCCCGGAATTCTGGATGCGCTCGACCGGGCCCGCGCCTCCCGGTCCGAGGCGCTGCTTTCGGTCTCGGACCTCGGGTTGCGGGTGGGGATGGAGGGCGGGGGCGGGCTGGGCCTGAAGGTCGTTCCCGACATCACCTTCCAGATCTTCGGCAAGGGGCCCGAAGCCGCGACCTTCGCCGAACTCGCCGCCTCGGCCGGTTATGCGACGACATTGCATTCCCCCGACGACGAGACGCTGGGCGCGATCCAGGCGGATCGGGTGACGCGGCACCGGCTGATCCGGCCGGGCGATCCGGGCGATCCGGCTTTCGACCGCTATACCGCCGTGGCGCTGTTCTTTCACGATCACGAATGGGAACCCGCGATCCTTGCCCGCGCCGCCGCGAGCGATGCCTTCTATATCGGCGCCCAGGGCAGCCGCCGCACCCGCGCGCGAAGGGACGCGGCTTTGGCCGAGCTGCAGGTGTCGGCAGAGCGGATCGCCGCGATGAAAGGCCCGATGGGCCTTTTGCCGCGGGCGAGGGATGCGCGCACGCTCGCCATCTCGGTTCTTGCCGAGGTCGTGGCCGAGGCCGACCGGCTGCATCTCAACCGGCGCTGAAGGCACGCCTGCGGAAAGCGGTGCGACGCCGGGGAGCGGTTCCCGCGCGTTGGCTCATCCCGGATGCGGCGATGGCGGCGCGGCGCCTGCGGGCAAGGAGTTTACTCGTCGTGGCAGACGAGGCATCTCGCCCCGGATCCCTAAGATGCGCAGCACCGCCTTGAGCGGCCCATGCCCCGCCGCCAGGGCCGCGAACAGTTCGGGGGCTGCCTCGATCCGATGCGGCGGACCGGCCAGCCAGATGAGGTCGGGCGCAAGCCCGGGCAGCATCGAAACCGCGGTTTCGAAATCGACCCGGGTAGACGCCACCCGCAGGACCGACGCACCGTCCTGAGGCCCCAGGAGGGCAATCCCGGCCGCGCGGCCCTGCCGTGAACGGAACGATCCCGCCCGAGACGGGGCGGCTTGTCCCGCGAGGCTGCCGCGGATCGGTTTGCCCGGCTGCGTGAACGGTCATCGGGATAGCCTCTCGGGCTTCGGGATATGCGGGCCGCAGCGGCGGCGGCCGAAAAGGCGACGAATGGCAAGGAAGGCGTATCGAAAAGCTGTTTTCAGAGGCTCGACGCGACGATGGGGCCTGTTCGAGCGGATGAAACGCCGACAGCCGCTGTTCGAGGGAACGGCTTCGCGACCGAAGGCGCTGCGGGCTATGCTTGTGCACAGGTTCGGAAGAGAAGGCATATCTGCGCCGATGTGGAAGGTGACGACCTGCTGCCACAACGGCTGTGCGCGCGGCGCGGCCTGCCGCTTTGCAGGCTTCGCCGATCCGGGTGGACAAGATGCGACATGCGATCCTGCGCAAGGAATGGCGGGCCGGATCTGCGCCCGGGTCCGGGTCGCATCGCCCCCCGGCGGGCATCGGTGGCATATACCCCGACCGGACACCCGTTCGCCGCTGCAACGGGGATTTCCCGCCGGTCGCCCGGGGCGTTTGCCTGTTGAAATCCCGGGATAAAACACCCATGGCTACACCGAGCGCGCCAGGCTGTTCCGACAAGGCGGCAGAGCCCCCCCTCCAGCGTTCGAGGATCGATTGACACCGACAACCGCCGCCTATCTCACGCTTGGACTGGCGATCCTCCTTGAGGTGACCGGCTCGTCCTTCCTGCAAAAGTCCGAGCAGTTCACTCGCCTTGCGCCAAGCCTGCTGGTCATAGCCTGCTATGCGGTCTCGTTCTATGCGATGTCGCATGCCCTGAAGGCGATGCCTCTGGGGATCGCTTATGCGCTGTGGGCCGGGCTCGGCATCGTTCTGACCGCGCTTGTCAGTGTCATTGTGTTCCGGCAGATGATCGATCTGGCGGGCTTTCTCGGGATCGGGCTGATCGTCTCGGGCGTTGTGGTGATCAGCCTGTTTTCACGAACGACGGGTCATTGATCGCTCAAGCTGCCGCTGGGCCGAGGGACAGAGCCTCCGCCCCGCTGGCAAGCACCTTGGGGTGAGCGGACGGATATCCTCCGTTCCGACATTTCTGCCAATCGCGCGGCGGCGGATTTCATTTCCGCGGGCCATGTCGGAAAGCTGCCGAACCTCGTCCCCTCGAACGAGGTGGGCGGGCCCGGCCATCTTGCGCGCAACCGCAGCCCGTCATGAACGGGCCACGGCAGCACCCGCGCAGCCGTTCCGCATCGGCTCGGGTGCGCGGCCCGATTCCAAAGGCTCGCCCCGATCCCGGCGGGGATCGCCGTTCGGCCCGCCACCCGGTTGCGGAGCGTCGGTTCAGACCCGCTCCAGCGCGATGGCGATGCCCTGGCCGACGCCGATGCACATGGTCGCCAATGCGCGCCTGCCGCCCGAGGCGCCCAGTTCAAGCGCCGCCGTCCCGGTGATGCGCGCCCCCGACATGCCAAGGGGGTGGCCAAGCGCGATGGCCCCGCCATTGGGGTTCACGCGCGGATCATCATCCGCGATGCCCAACTGCCGCAGGGTGGCGACGCCCTGCGCGGCAAAGGCCTCGTTCAATTCGATGACGTCGAAATCGCCCTGCGCAAGGCCCAGACGGTCCAGAAGCTTCTGGCTGGCGGGGGCGGGTCCGATCCCCATGATCCGCGGCGGCACGCCTGCGGTGGCGCCCCCCAGCACCCGCGCAATCGGGGTCAGGCCGTGCCGGGCGACCGCCTCGGCCGTGGCCAGCACCAGCGCGGCTGCGCCGTCATTGACGCCGCTTGCATTGCCCGCGGTGACCGAGCCGTTCGGGAACAGCGGCCGCA
Source organism: Pseudogemmobacter sonorensis (assembly GCF_042762395.1). Classification (NCBI taxonomy): domain Bacteria; kingdom Pseudomonadati; phylum Pseudomonadota; class Alphaproteobacteria; order Rhodobacterales; family Paracoccaceae; genus Pseudogemmobacter; species Pseudogemmobacter sonorensis. Next base: position 139,559 of record NZ_JBEFZE010000004.1, on the reverse strand, counting down.
GCTTGGCCAAAGCCTCGGGCGTGGTGGCGCGGGGATGCTCGTCGCGCTCGACCACCAGGGGATCGCCCTTGCGCTGGGGGATCGTCACCGGGGTGATCTCTTGCGCCAGTCGACCATTGGCCTGCGCGGCGGCGGCCTTGTTCTGCGAGGCGAGCGCCATCGCATCCTGCGCGGCGCGGTCCACGCCGAAATCGTCGGCCACGTTCTGCCCGGTCTGCGGCATGGAATCGACGCCGTAGGCCGCCGCCATCGCCGGGTTGACGAAACGCCAGCCGATCGTGGTGTCGTGGATCTCGGCATGACGCGAAAAGCCGCTTTCGGCCTTGGGCAGGACGAAGGGCGCGCGCGACATGCTCTCGACGCCGCCCGCCACCATCAGATCGGCCTCGCCGCTGGCGATCTGGCGGAATGCGGTCAGCACCGCATCCATGCCCGAGCCGCAGAGCCGGTTGATCGTCGTGCCGGTGACGCCGACCGGCAGCCCGGCCAGAAGGAGCGACATCCGCGCCACGTTGCGGTTGTCCTCGCCCGCCTGGTTGGCGCAACCGAAGACCACGTCGCCGACCGCTTCCCAATCCACGCCGGGATTGCGCGCCATCAGCGCCCGCAGCGGCACCGCGCCCAGATCATCGGGGCGGACCATGGCCAATGCGCCGCCGAAACGGCCGATGGGGGTGCGGATGTAATCGCAGATAAAGACGTCGCGGCTCATGTCACAGCTCCGGAACAACAAGGTCGGCCACCGGGCCGGGCACCAGCAGCTCGGCGCCGGTCAGCGATTGCAATTCGTCCAGCGAAAGCGCGGGCAGCTTCTCGCGCAGGACGAAACGGGCGTTTTCGATGTCGATCACGGCCAGCGAGGTATAGACGCGGGTGACGCAGGCCACCCCGGTCAGCGGCAGGGTGCAGCGCCGCAAGAGCTTGGGCCGCCCGTCCTTGGTCACATGGTCGGTGATCACCGCCACGCGCCTGGCGCCATGGACCAGATCCATCGCGCCGCCGACCGCCGGAACCCCCTTCGGCCCGGTGGACCAGTTCGCCAGATCGCCGGTCTCGGCCACCTCATAGGCGCCCAGAACCGCCAGGTCGAGATGGCCGCCGCGCACCATGGCGAAGCTGTCGGCATGGTGGAAAAAGCTCGCCCCCGGGCGCAGGGTCACGGCGCGCTTGCCCGCGTTGATCAGATCCCAGTCCTCGTCCCCCGGCGCGGGGCTTTCGCCGAAATCGAGGATGCCGTTCTCGGTGTGGAAGATCGCCTCGCGCCCCGGGGGCTGGTATTGCGCGATCTTTTCGGGGAAACCGATGCCGAGGTTCACATAGGAACCATCGGCGATGTCCTGCGCCGCGCGCCACGCGATCTGGTTGTTGGTCAACTTCTGCATCGGTCAGGCCTCCAGCGGATAGGCGGCATTGGCGCGGTTCAGGTCTTCTTCCTGATGCGGATGGGCGACCTCGACGACCTTCTGGACGAAGATCCCCGGGGTCACGATCACCTCCGGGTCGATCTCGCCCGGCGCGACGATGCGCCTGGCCTGCACCACGGTCTCGGCGGCGGCCATGCACATCAGCGGATTGAAGTTCCGCGCCGCCGCCCGATAGGTCAGGTTGCCGTGGCGGTCGGCGGTCTCGGCCTTGACCAGGGCCACATCGGCGCGCAGCCAGCGCTCGCGGACATAGGACCGCCCCTCGAAAACCTCGACGGGCTTGCCCTCGGCCAGATCGGTGCCGAACGAGGTCGGGGTGTAGAAGGCCGGGATGCCCGCGCCCCCGGCTCGGATACGCTCGGCCAGGGTGCCTTGCGGGACCAGTTCCAGCTCGATCCTTCCCGCCTGATAGGCCTCGGTGAAGACCACCGGATCGGCCGAGCGCGGGAAGGAACAGATCAGCTTGGCGACCATGCCCGCCTCGATCAGCGCCGCCAGCCCGACATGGCCGTTGCCGGCGTTGTTGTTGACGACTGTCAGCCCGGTCGGATGGCCGGTGGCGTGGAAGCGGTCGATCAGGGCGTGGATCAGTTCGATCGGCGATCCGGCGCCGCCGAAGCCGCCGATCATCACCACCGCCCCGTCCTTGATCCCGGCCACCGCGGTGGCGAGGTCGGAAACTGTCTTGTCCATGGGAATTCTCCTCCTCCCGGAAGCATGGCCGAGGAGATAGGCCTATCCCGCGCCTCGGTAAACCGCCCTTGTGCGATATGAGTTATTTGTTTACATATCGCACAGAATGACCGGCGAGACAGCGATGACGACAGCCATAAGCGACCGCGACATCATGGGGGGCCTGGCCAAGGGCCTGGCGGTGATCGAGACCTTCACCGCCGGGCGGGCCCGGCAATCCATCGCGCAGGTGGCCCTGCATTCGGGCCTCGACCGCGCGACGGCGCGGCGCTGCCTGCTGACGCTCGCGCGGGACGGCTATGCCGACTGGGACGGCAAGTTCTTCACGCTGACGCCGCGCGTCCTGCGCCTGGGCACCGCCTGCCTTGCGACGATGCCGCTGCCGCGAATCGTGCAGCCGCTGCTCGACCGCCTGTCTGCCCAGATCGGGGAAAGCTCGTCCGTCTCCATCCTCGACGGCGCGGAGATCGTCTATGTCGCGCGCGCCGCCGAGCGAAAGGTGATCTCCATCGCATTGATGCCGGGCTCGCGGCTGCCCGCCTATTGCACCAGCATGGGCAGGGTGATGCTGGCGGCCCTGCCGCAGACCGAAGCCCGCGCGCGCCTCGGCCCGGGACCCCTGCCCGCCCTCACCAGCCGCACGATGACGGATCCCGAGGCGATCCTGGCCGAATTGGCCCGTATCCGCGCGCAGGGTCACGCCCAGGTCGACCAGGAGGTCGAGGACGGCCTTCGCTCCATCGCCGTGCCGGTGACCAACAGTCATGGCCATACCGTGGCCGCGCTGAACGTGGGGGTGTCGACGAATGTGCCGATCGAGGATCTGACGGGGCGATATCTCGCGGCGCTGATCGGCGTCCAGGAGGCGCTGCAACCCTTGTTGCGCTAGGCAAAAGACCGGGGCGCCCATCTCGCCCACCCGGACCCTGCGGCGGATTGGTCCCCTCGCGGCAAGCCGCGCGGAGAGATCACTTGTAACGCCCCTCGCATCAACTTATAAATATTTAGAATAAAACAGTAAGATTAATCTGTAATGAGGATCTTTTGCTGACCATCAGGCATTACGAGCTTCTGGTTGCGCTGGCCGACGAATTGCATTTCGGCCGGGCTTCGGCGCGTCTTGCGGTTTCGCAGCCCCAGTTGACGCAGCAGTTGAAGCAGATGGAGGAGATCGTCGGCACATTGCTCTTCGATCGCACGCGCCGCAAGGTCGAACTCACGCCCGCGGGCAAGCTGATCCTGCCCGAGGCGCGGGCGGTGCTGCGCCATGCGCGCCGCGCCGAGGATGTGGCGCTGCGGGCCGGGCGCGGCATGCTGGGAGAGCTGAGCGTCGGCTATATCGGCGCGGTGGCCTTCAACGGGGTTCTGACGCGGGTTCTCAGCAACTTCCGCGCCCGCGCCGGCCGGATCGACCTGAAGCTGGTGATGATGGACCTTGACCAGCAGTTCCCCGAGGTGACGGCCGGCAATCTGGATGTGGGGCTCGTGCGCCTGCCCTTCCCCGACATCTCGCCCGAGCTGACGGCGCGGGTCCTGCATTACGAAAACCTCTGGATCGCCCTGCCCGCCGGGCACCGCCTTGCCAAGGCGCCCGCGCTGCGGCTGGCCGATCTGGGCGGCGAGGATTTTATCGCCACCCATCTGCCGCCGAATACCGGCTTCTCGGCCGCAGTGCACAGTGCCAGCGCCGAGGTGGGGATCACCCCGAATGTCGTCTACCGGGCGCCGCAGCTTTCCTCCATCGCCTCGCTTGTCGAGGCGGGGCTGGGGGTTGCGGTGGTCCCCGAGGCGCTCAGCCGCATGAATCTGCCCGGCGTCGTCTATCGCCCGCTGAGCGACGTGACCACCCGCGCCGAGATCGCGCTGATCTACAGAACGGACCGCGAGAGCCCGGTGCTCGACCTGTTCCTGTCCTGCATCGAATGACCAACCGACTGATCGGCCGAACCCCCGGCCCGTAAGGAGCCTTGCCTTGACCACCGAAACCTTCACCGCCCATCAGGGGATCCATTACGGCTACCGCCCGGCAGAGGCCGGTGCGCCACTTGTCGTCTTCGCCAATTCGCTGGGCACCGACCTGCGGGTCTGGGACCGGGTGGTGGCGCGCCTGCCCGGGGCCTGGGGCGTGCTGCGCTCCGACAAGCGCGGCCACGGGCTGAGCGAGGCTTCGGCGGCGCTTTCGATCGAAAGCATGGCGGCCGATCTAGAAACCCTGCTGGACCACCTGGGGATCGGCCGGTTCGCCGGGGTCGGGCTTTCGGTCGGCGGGCAGATCATGCAGGCGCTGGCGCTGAGGCGGCCCGCGCAAATGAGCCACCTGGTCCTTTCGGACACCGCCGCCAAGATCGGCTCGCCCGAGTTGTGGAACCCGCGCATCGAAACGGTCCTGGCCAAGGGCATCGCCTCGATCTCGGAGGCCATCCTCGCGCGATGGTTCGCGCCGGGCTACAGCGAAACCCCGGATTTCCGCATGTGGCGCGCCATGCTCGAACGCACCCCGGCCGAGGGTTACGCGGCGGTCTGCGCGGCCTTGCGCGATGCCGATTTCACGGCCCGGATCGGCGCCATAACCGCGCCCACGCTGGTGGTGGCGGGGGCCGACGACGCCTCGACCCCGCCCGCGCTTGTGAAGGCCACCGCCGAACTGATCCCCGGCGCCCGTTTCGAGGTGATCGAGAAGGCCGGGCACCTGCCCTGTGTCGAGCAACCCGAGGCCTTCGCCGCGCTGCTGCGCGCCCATATCGGCTGAAACGCCTCGCCGGAACGCCAAACGCCCCGCCATCGGCGGGGCGTTCGCATTTCGAAAGCCGGATGGGCCTCAGCCCACGGTCACGCCGCCGCAAACGAAAAGCGTCTGCCCGGTCACGAAACCCGCCGCCGGGGCGGCAAAGAACGAGACCGCATTGGCCACATCCGCGCCCGTGCCCATGCGGCGCACCGGCACCTGATCGATGATCGCCCGGGTCAGCGGCGCATCGGGAGGGTTGTTCTTCCAGAACGCCTCGGTGCCGATCGGCCCCGGCGCGACGCAGTTCACCGTGATCCCGAACGGCGCCAGCTCCAGCGCCCAGGTGCGGGCCATGGATTGCGCCGCGCCCTTGGTGGCGCTGTAGAGGCTGCGCAGCTCTTTCCCAAGCGTCACACGGCTGGTGTTCATCACGATCCGCCCGAAACCCCGCGCCTTCATCCCCGGCACCAGCGCCTTGGCACAGATGAGCGAGGGGCGCAGGTTCAGATGGAAAAGCCGGTCGAAATCCTCCAGTTCCACCTCTTCCAGCGGGGCCGGCCGCACGATGCCCACATTGTTGACGAGGCAGGAGATTTCCTCCTCGGCCGACAACCGCGCGACCAGCGCCTCAAGCGCGGGGGCGTCGGAAAGGTCGACCTCCTCGAAGCGGTCGGGCCGCCCCTCGGGGGCCAGGATGTCCAGCGCGACGACCCGGAAGCCGTCGAGCCGGAGCCGCTCCACGATGGCTGCGCCGATGCCCCGGGCACCGCCCGTGACGAGTGCGGTGCCGCTCACCTGTCGTCCTCGTGGATCGAGGAGGGATGCCGACAAAGCGGCGTGATCTCCACCTTCATATAGGGATAAAGCGGCAGCCCCATCAGCACCTCGTGCAGATGCGCATTGTCGCGGCAATCGAAGATCGAGGTGTTCTTGTAAAGCCCGGCATGGCGCCAGAGGTGCCGCCAGATCCCGGCGCGCTGAAGGTCCTGCGCATAGGCCTTTTCGCGGGCCTTGATCTCATCGGCCACCTCCGTCGGCATCTCGGCGGGGATCCGCACGGTCATTTCAACCTGGAACAGCATCGCGTCAGCTTTCGTTCAGAGTGTTTTGGCGGTTCAGATAGGCCTGCCGCCAGCGGGTGACGAAGACCCGCTCGAAAAGACCGGCCTCGAAGAACGGATCGGCCTGGATGAAGGCCTCGGCCTCGGCGCGGGTTTCAAGCGCCACGAGGTAGAGGCCGCCCGAGGCGGCCCCCCCTTCGTCGTCCAGCTTGGCGCCGCAGGCCAGAAGCAGATGCTTGTTGGCCTCGAGGTAGTCGAGATGCGCCGGGCGGGTCCCAAGTCGCAGCGCGCCGGAGCCGGGCTTGTCGTAGGTTTCGATCATATAGGGCATCACAGAACCCCATAACCCCAGAGAAGCACCGCCCCGATATAGACCACGGCCTGGAAGAACAGGATCAGGACCATGTAGCCCATGATGTCGCGCAGCTTCAGCCCCGAGATCGCAAGCGCCGGCAGCAGCCAGAAGGGCTGGACCATGTTGGTCCACTGATCGCCCATCTGCACGGCGATGGCCGTGGCGGGGATCGAGGCGCCGAGTTGGCTGGCCGCTTCCATCATCACCGGCCCCTGGATCACCCACTGGCCGCCGCCCGAGGGCACGAAGATGTTGATGAGGCCGGCCGAGATGAACGACCACAGCGGCAGGGTTTCGGCCGAGGAGAACGACACGAACCAGTTGGCGAAGGTCACGACAAGGCCCGAGCCGGACAGGATCGCCAGGATACCGGCATAGAACGGATACTGGATGATGATCCCGCCAAGGATCTTCACCCCGTCGTTCACCGCCGCAAGAAAGCGGTTGGGGGTGACGAAGAAGAGGATCCCGAGGAAGAGGAAGAGGAAGTTGACCGAGTTGAGCGTCAGCGCACCGCCGTTAAGGAAATAGCGGCCGATATAGAGCATCCCGAAAAGCCCGAGGCCGATCCCGATGATCTTGGAGTTGTTCATCCGGTCGGCGATGGTGCTGCGATCCTCGACAACCTTGGTCACCAGCGATTGCGCGCCCGGATCCACCTCGACGATCTCTTTTGGATCCTTCGGATGCAGCATGGCGATGAAGAAGGGCATGGTGATCGCGATCAGGATCGACGAGCCCAGCACCGGCGGCGAGAAGATCGTATCGCCCAGCGGCACAAGGCCGATGGTGGCTTCAAGGAAATGCCCAGGGGTGTTGATGAGCAGCGGCACCGAGCCCGAGAGGCCGATCCCGTAAAGGGTGAAGCCCGAATAACCCGCGGCGATGACCAGAGGGTAATGCAGCCCCTTGACCTTGTGGCCAAGCTTCTGGGCGATCAGCGTGCCGATCACGAGGCCGAAGCCCCAGTTCAGCCAGCTTGCCACGCAGGCGATCACGGTGGCGGCGATGATGGCGCCGCGCGGGGTGGTGACGGGGGCGATCAGCTTGTCCATCAGCCAGTCGACGGCCGGGGTGCGGGCCATGATGTAGCCCGCGAGCAGGATCACCGTCATCTGCATGGTGAAAGCCAGCAGGTTCCAGAAGCCGTCGCCCCAGTAATCGGCGGCATCGAGGAAGGCCGTGCCCTGACTGAACATCGCGAATACGACCGTCAGGGCCGTCAGGACGATTGCGACGACCAGAGGATCCGGCAGATACCGGCTCATGATCCGCGTGAAGAAATTGGCTATGGCGTTCATCTTTCCTCCTCTGGCGGGACTCCTCTCCCGCCTTATGCGTATTGCTTATCATTAATAGCTATTGATATTGTCAACCTATAAGGGGAGGGAGAGAGCATGGACGGATCCGTCATCATCGCCGGTGCCGGGATCATGGGGCGGCGGCTGGCAAGGCATTTCCTGCGGGCCAGGTTTCGGGTCGCCCTGATCGACCCTGCACCACAAGCTCTTGAAGACGCATCACATTTCATCGCCGCCACCCAGGGCGCGGAGACCTTGTTCACCGCCGCCCCGGATCTGGCCGCACTCGGGCCAGGCTGGCGGCGCCCCAGGCTGACCATCGAGGCGGTCCCCGAGGATCTGGCGCTGAAGCGGGCGGTGCTCGCCGGGCTGGAGGCCTTCCTCGCCCCCGATTCCCTCATCGCGTCGAACACATCGGGGCTCACCACCGCCGCGCTGGGCGAGGGGATGCGCCACCCCGAGCGCCTCGCCATCGCGCATTTCTTCAACCCGGCCGATGTGGTCCCGGTGGTGGAACTGGTCGCCGGGCCCGCCATGCCGCGGGCGCGCCTCGACGAATTGGCCGCGCTGCTCAGGGCCTCGGGGAAGATCCCGGCGGTGCTCGGGCGCGAATTGCCCGGCTTCATCGCCAATCGAATCCAGCACGCGCTGATGCGCGAATGCTTTCATCTGGTCGCCGAAGGGGTTGCCGATCCCGCGACCATAGACGATGTGATCCGCTATTCGATCGGGGTGCGGCTGGCGCTGTCCGGGCCCTTCGAGCAGCGCGATCTGAACGGGCTCGATACCCATCTGAGCATCGCGGACTATCTCTACCGCGATCTGGCCGCCGACACCGCCCCCCCGCCCCTTCTGAAGGCCAGGGTCGCCGAAGGGGCGTTGGGCAAAAAGGCCGGGCGCGGCTTCTACCGCTGGGACGCGGCGCGCAAGGCCCGCGCGGCGCGCAAGGAACAGGAACTGGACGCAATTGTGGCCCGCAGCCGGGCCCTCGATGCGGACGACAGGTTGGAGGACTGACGAATGCCCGATTGGAAACAGGCCCCCGAGGGCTCGAACTGGGGCCGCTGGGGTCGCGAGGACGAACTGGGCACGCTGAACTTCATCACCCAGGACAACCGCCTGGCCGCCGTGGCGGAGGTGAAGCAGGGTCTGGCGTTCTGCCTTTCTCTGCCGCTCGACGTGCCGGGCGCGATCCGGCTCAACCCCCGCCGCCATCCCCCGCGCCTCCGCCCCACGTTCCTGGGCGAGACGCCCTACATCAACTATCCGCTCGAAAAGGTGGATCCGATCCTGCAGGACGTGCTCTCGGACGATCAGGTCCTTCTGAGCACGCAGTTCTCCACCCAATGGGATTCGCTCGCCCATGTCGGGGCGATGTTCGATGCCGATGGCGACGGGATGCCCGAGCCGGTCTATTACAACGGCTTCCGCGCCGGGGTCGATGTTCTGGGCGAAGAGGCCGACAGCCTGCACGGCTCTTTCGCGCGCAAGATCAATGTGGCCGGGATGGCGGCAAGCGCCCTTCAGGGCCGCGGGGTCCTGGTGGATCTGGTGCGAGCCTTCGGCACGGATCGGCGGCTGGTCGGGCACGCCGATCTGGAACGGGCGATCCGCGACCAGGGGGTCGAGATCCGCGAGGGCGACATATTGGTCCTGCGCACCGGCTATGCCGAGGCGCTGCTGGAGATGCAATCCGCGCCGGACCCCGAGCGCCTCGACCGCACCGGCGCGGTGCTGGACGGCACGGATACCGCGCTCCATCGCTGGATTTCGGAAAGCCGCATCGCCGCCATCGCCGCCGACAATTACGCGGTGGAGAACCCGCATACCGATCCGGCGGCCTGCTGCCTGCGCCTGCCGCTGCATCACCATTGCCTCTTCAAGCTGGGGATGCCGCTGGCCGAGCTGTGGTATCTCAAGGATCTGGCCGAGGCGCTGGCGGCGTCGGGGCGCCATGCGATGCTCCTGACCGCCCCGCCCCTGCGCCTACCGGGTGCGATCGGCTCTCCCGTCACCCCGGTGGCGACGATCTGAGGCGCGAAAAGCCCCCCCCCTCGCCCGGGTCGCAGGCGGGATGGGTCGGGGCGCCCCGCAGGTCGGTCGTCCATGCGAGGGGCGCGCAACCGGCGAATCCCCTGGTCGCATATGCTGCGGAGGGCCGCAGGTCTGGCATTCGGTATCGCCAGACCCGAGCGCCGCGCGCCTGGGTGGTGGAGCGGTCGGCCGAACCCTCGCCCGCCGGTCAAGCCATTCATTGCGCCGGATGGGTGCGGCGCCACGGTTTCTCCGCACCCCGAGGAGCTGATTCATTGCAAGTCCAGCGGGTCCGGCGCAAGGCGTGTTGATCGCTGCAACGTGAAGCGTTCCCGCCGGAGGCTCGGGGCGGAGAAGCCGGGCACGGGCAGGCCTGGGCATGCCACCCCATGGATTCGCCGCGAAAATCCTGCCCGCCGGGGCCGCCCGCCAAGACGCCCCGGCGCGCCACCAAAGGCTCATGGCGCCGGTTCGATGAGCTCCAGAACAACGCCATCTCGGGGATCCCGAAGATAGACAATCCGGGCGCCTCTGTTTGGCCCCGTATTGACCACGGCAATCTCCCCCATCATCTCAAGCGACCATTTCGCCGCTTCGGAGACCGCCTCGTCAAGATCCGCGACATTGAACCCCATATGCAGCGAGCCCAGATCGCAGGCGCGGGGACGAAAATCGGCGCGGTCACCCGGCGCCGAATAGCACAGCAATTCCACGGTGGCCGCGCCATTGCGCATATAGGCGACCTCGACGCGCGCGCCGGGCACCCCCGTCACGCGCGAGATCATTTCGGGATCGCGGGCGGCGCGCGACAGGGTTTCGAACCCGAAAAGCTGCTGGAACATCGCCTCGGAATGGTCGAGATCGGCAACCGTTATGCCGGTATGGTTCACGGTCACGGCCATGCTCGGCCTTTCTTTTCTGAACTCAGTGGGCAAGGAAACCTCCGTCGATCGCAAGCACATGGCCGGTGACCATCGCCGCAGCCGGACTGCATAGATAAAGCACCCCGGCCGCCACGTCGCGCAAGCTTCCGAAACGACCAAGCGGCATCGTGGACAGCAAGCGTTCCGAAACGCCCGGCTGGTCCAGAAAGGCGCTGTTGAAATCGGTGCGGATCCAGGCGGGCGCCACGGCATTGACCCGGATCCCCGCAGGGCCCCATTCCATCGCCAGCGCCCGCGTCAGATTGACCACGCCCCCTTTCGAGGCGTGATACGAGGCGATCGGGTAGAATCCTCCGCCCGAAAGCGCCATGATCGAGGCGATATTGACGATCGCCCCATGACCCTGCCGCGCCATGCCGGGATGAACGCGGCGGCACAGCTCGAACCCGGCATCCAGATTGACCGCAATCGCCTGGCGCCAGAGATCGGGCGCCAGTTCGCTGGCAGGCCGACGCTGCACGACTGCGGCATTGTTGATCAGAATATCCGCCGCCCCCCGCCATTCCGTCAGCCGGGCGAAAAGCCGGTCCAGCGCCGCGCCGTCGGTGATGTCGGCGGCGCATTCCAGACAGGGAACGCCCTCGGATGCGAGCAGATCCGCCGCATCGGACAGCGCCGCCGCATCGCGGTCGACAAGGGCCACGGCGGCCCCCGCCGCGCCCAGGAGACGGGCCGTCTCCAGCCCGATCCCCCGCGCCGCGCCGGTGATCAGCGCGGTGCGGCCCTTCAGATCGAACAGCGCCTCCAGCATGGCGTCACTCATGTCGCAAGCAGCATCGGCGTTTCGATCAGCACCTTCAGCCGCGCCATCAACTCAGCCGCGACCGCGCCGTCGATTGCCCGGTGATCGACCGAAAGCGTCAGCCGCATATGGTGAACCTCGACCACCTCGCCCGCGCGCAGGGCGAGCGCGCTCTCGGGGCCGCCGACCGCGAGATTCATGCTTTGCGGCGGGTTGATGATGGCCGAAAAGGCGCTGATCCCATACATGCCGAGGTTGGAGATCCCGGCCAGCCCGCCGGAATATTCGGTCGGCGCCAGCCTGCCCTCACGTGCCCGGGTGATCGCATCGCGGGCGGCATCGGACAGCGCCCCGGCCGACAGCCGTGCCGCATCGCGCAGGATCGGGGTGATCAGCCCGTTCTCCAGCGCCACCGCCAGGCCGATATCGACCGTCGAATGGCGGATCAGCCCCTCGTCGCTCCATGTGACCATGGTGGCCGGGGTGCGGGCGATGGCAAGCGCATAGGCCTTCATCACCAGATCATTCACCGTCAGTTTGGTTTGGGCGCCCGAGGCCAGCAGGGCGGCATTCAACCGGCGGCGCAGGTCCAGCAGGGCGTCGACCTCGCAGCGGATCTCCAGGTAGAAATGTGGCACGGTCTGCTTGGCCTCGACGAGGCGGCGGGCAATGGTGCTGCGCATCGCGTTGTGCGGCTCGACCTGCAGCGCCGCACCGATGGCCTCGACGGGCAGTGGCGGCGTGGCCGTCGGCGGGGCCGCGGGCGACGGTGGCACGGCGGCGGCTTCACTCTGAGCAGCAGCGGCGGCGTCGCGAATATCGGCGGCGATCACCCGGCCCTTCGGGCCGCTGCCCCTGATCCCCTCGGGATCGACGCCCAGCTCTTTCGCCAGCCTGCGAGCCAGGGGCGAGATCCGCCTTGGCGGCTCATCCTGCGCGCCCACCGCCACAAGGGGCGCGGGCGCCACCTCGGCCGCCGCAGCCGCTGCCTTGCCATCGCCGATCAGTCCGATCACGGTTTCGACCGGCACATCCGGGGTGCCACCGGCCACGAGGATCCGCTCCAGCACCCCATCGGCAGGCGCCTCGATATCCAGCGCGGCCTTGTCGGTCTCAAGTTCCGCCAGCACATCGCCCTTGCGGATCTTCGCGCCCGGTTCGACATGCCAGCGCACCAGTTTGCCCGAAACCATCGAAGGCGAGATGGCAGGCATCAGGATCTCGACGACCATCACTCAGCCCTCCCGACGGTCGCGATGGCAGATCCGGCGCACCGCATCGGCAATCGAGGCGGCGCTCGGCATCACCTCGCGCTCCAGCCGGTCGTTATAGGGCATCGGCAGTTCCGCCGCGCCCAGACGCTCGACCGGGGCATCCAGCCAGTCGAAGGCCTCTTCATTGATCTGGGCCGCGATTTCACCGCCCAGCCCGCCGGTGCGCCAGGCCTCGTGCACCACAAGGCAGCGGCTGGTCTTCCTGACCGACGCCACGAAGCACTCCATGTCCAGCGGCCGCAGGCTGCGAGGGTCGATCACCTCGACACTGATCCCCTCGCGGGCAAGCGTCTCGGCGGCGGAAAGCGCGCGCTCCACCATGGCCAGGGTCGCGATGACGGTGATGTCGGTGCCCGCGCGCTTGACATCGGCCTTGCCGATCTCGATCTCGTAGGGCGCTTCGGGAACAGGGCTCGCACCGCCCAGATAGAGCAGCTTATGCTCAAGAAAGATCACCGGATTGTCGTCACGGATCGCAGCGATCATCAGCCCCTTGGCGTCATAAGGGGTCGAGGGGGCCAGAACCGTCAGCCCCGGAATATGCGCGAACCAGGCCTCGAGCGATTGCGAATGCTGGGCCGCCAGCCGGATGCCGCCGCCCTGAGGGCCACGAAACACCACCGGAACCGAGACCTTTCCGCCAAGCATGAATCGAAGTTTCGCGGCCTGGTTGACGATGGGATCCATCATGAAGGTGACGAAATCGAAGATCTGGATCTCGGCGATCGGACGGCGGCCGGAAAGCGCCGCGCCCACGGCCGCGCCCGAGATCACGCCCTCGGAAATCGGGGTGTTCATCACCCGGTCGGAGCCGAATTTCTCGTGCAGGCCACGGGTCACGCCGAAGGTGCCCCCCACCGGGCCGACATCCTCACCCATCAGGAAAACGCTGTCGTCATCGGCAAGGGATTGCGCGATCGCCTCGCGCACGGCCTCGGTATAGGTCAGAGCCCGGCTGCCGACGGGCGGCGGCGCGGCGGGTTTGCGGCGCGGCGCCAGCACCTTGTCGAACAGCGATTGCAGTTCCGGCTCGGCCTGGGATTCGGCTTCGGTTATCGCGGTCTCGATCCGGTCATGCGCCTCGGCCTCCAGCGCGGCAAAGGCATCGTCATCGACCTGCCAGTCCGCGGCGAGACGGCGCTTCATGCGACTGAGCGGATCGTCGTCCATCCATTTGCGCACCTCTTCATCGGTGCGATAGCCCAGCAGATTCCCGCGCACGGAATGGTCGCCATGGCGATAGGTCAGCGCCTCGATCAGCGTAGGCCCCTCGCCCGCCCGCGCCCGCGACAGCGCCTCGGAAACCGCAGCATAAACCGCCACCGGATCATTGCCGTCGATCCTTTCGCCCGGGATGCCATAGCTGGCCGCCCGGCCCGCGACAGTGCCGCCCGCTGTGGCGTGCTCAAACGGGGTCGACATGCCGTAGAGATTGTTTTCGCAGAAGAAAACGATAGGCAGCTTCCACAGCGCCGCAAGGTTCAGCGACTCGTGAAAGATCCCCTCATTCGACCCGCCGTCGCCGAAAAAGGCGATCCCGGCGTCATCCGAGCCGCGCTGCTTCGCCGCCAGCGCCGCGCCGACGCCAAGCCCCATGCTGGCGCCGACGATGCCGTTCGCGCCCAGAATGTTCAGTTCGATATCGGCCACATGCATCGAGCCGCCGATGCCGCCGCAGATGCCGCCCACCTTGCCGCAAAGCTCGGCCATCATGCCGTTGATGTCGGCGCCCTTGGCGATGCAATGGCCATGGCCACGATGATGGGTGGTGATGAAATCGCCCTGCCGCAGCGCGAAACAGGCGCCCGCGGCAATCGCCTCCTGCCCGGCCGAGGAATGGGCGGTGCCCTTGATCACCCCCGATTTAAACAGCTCTTCCGTGCGGGTCTCGAACCGGCGGATCAGCAGCATGGTGCGGGCCATCGTCAGCATCGCATCGCGGTCCGGCGGCGGAACATTGCGGTTCAGCCGCCCCGGCCCTGAAACGACCGCCGGAATTCCGGCAAGCGAAGTCGAACCGCTTTTGGCGGCGTTGCGGGCATTTCGTGCCACTGATGATCCTCCCCGGTAGCAGGCCGCCATCGCAGAGGATGCAGCCGATGCCGGGCAGGCAAACACGTTTGCAGGTAAAGGACAAAATCAATGCGCTCATACCAGAAATAACTAAATCCTATTCCTGGGCGCCGAACATCATCGAAAGCTATATCCGATCGCCCGGCGGCAATTCGGCGGTGGCCCAGAGACCGCCGTTCACCGCCCGGCGCGCATGGCTGGTGACGATGTCGGAAAAGACCCGCATCGCCGCCGTGCGCGGCCGGTCGCGCGAGGTTGCGATCACCCAGGGCCAACTGATTCCCGCGATGGGCGCGAGAGAGATTTCGCCCCGCCTGAAGGCCTGGTGACAGGCGCTGTAAGGCAGGATCGAATGCAGCCCGCCGCGCGAAACAAGGTCGATGATGATGGAATTCGTCTCGACGATCACCGGCGGGTTCCGGCCGCGTCCGCTTTGCGGCAGCAATTCGTCCACCACCCGCCGCAGCCCGTTGTTCGAGGGCGTGAGGACCAGATCCAGCTCGGCCAGCGAGGCGGCGCTGACCGGCCGGTCCATGCGCAGCCCCGTCTCGCAGGACGAAAGCCGCACCAGTGCCTCGGAGCAAAGCGCCTGCCGGTTCAGCCCGCGCGAGGCGCCATGATCGGAATAAAGCGCAAGATCGACATGGCGCGTCACCAACGCCTCGCGCACGTTCACCGAGGTGCCCTCCTGGATCTCGATACTGACCTGCGGGTGCAGCCGATGGAACTCGGCCACCGAATCCGCCACCAGCAAGCCGCGCAGCGAATAAGCCGATGAGATGCGCAAAGTTCCCGCGGGCAGCGTCTCGGCGGCGATGATGTCTTCCTTGATCAGTTCAACATTCTGCATCAGCGTGCGGACGTGATCGGCCAGCCGCTGGCCCGAAGGCGTCAGCGCGACGCCGCGCGGTCGCCGCTCGACAAGCTGAGTCGCCAGCTCTTCCTCCAGAAGCTGGATCTGCCGACTGAGCGCCGGCTGCGAGATGTTCGCCCGCTCGGCCGCATGGGTGATGTTCAGCGTGTTCACCACATGGATGAAATATTCCAACTGCCTGATCTTCATGATTTCGCCCCTCCCGGCCAAGCATGACATTATCCTATGGATCGCATGTCAATTATCTATTTTACACATGCCTTGTCCCTGCATAGCGTCGCCAATCAGGGAGCAGGCCGGGATCGGCCGCCTGAGAGAGCGCGCGGGATTGGGAGAGACCACGCATTTCTTCGTGACATCAAAGTCGTCCGGCCCGTCGTGCCGGATTTCGGACTGCAATCCGCCGTCAGGGGGACGGCCGGTCACAACCACTGAACAGGGAGGAACAGATGAAACAATTCCACGGATTTTCGCTTGCGCTCATGGCCAGCACCGCGCTGACCCTGCCCGCCTTCGCCAATGACGGCCAGGTGCGCATCGCGCTGATGACCGACCTTGCCGGCGCAACCGCCGATTATGGCGGCCAGGGCGCGATCGAAGCGGTGAAGATGGCGGTCGAAGATTTCGGCGGCGAGCTGAACGGCAAGCCGATCCTGATGGATTTCATCGACCATCAGAACAAGCCGGACATCGCCGTGACCAAGGCCCGCGAGGCCTATGACAACGGCACCGACATGATCATAAACCTGTCGAACTCGGCGGCGGCGCTTGGCGTGATGGAGATCGCCAAAGCCAAGGACAAGGTGGTTATCGTGACCGGCGCGGGTTCCGACCGGATCACCGGCGATGCCTGTTCTTCCAATGCGATCCATTTCGCCTTCAATTCCTACTCCCTGGCCAATTCGCCGGTGCAGGCGCTGGCCGCGGGCGGTGATACAAGCTGGTATCTGATCGTCTCGGATTTCGCCTATGGCCTTTCGGTCGAGGCGGCGGTAACGGCAGCAATCGACACCGCAGGCGGCACGCTTGAGGGCAGCGTCAAGCACCCGGCCTTCATGGCCAGCGATTTCTCGTCCTATGCGTTGCAGGCGATTTCCTCGGGGGCACAGGTGATCGGCCTGTCCAACTCTTCCTCCGACACCACCAACACCATTCGGGCGCTGAAGGAATTCGGCATCGGCGACGACCAGAAGATGGTGGCCTTCACGCTGCTCATCAATGAAATCCACGGGCTGGGCCTTGACCAGGCCTCGGGGCTTTTGTTCGCCGACGCCTTCTACTGGGACCGCACCGAGGAAAGCCGCGAATGGTCCAGGCGCTTTTACGAGCGGGTCGGCCGAATGCCGAACATGGTGAATGCCGGAGATTATTCGGGCACGCTGCATTATCTGCGCGCGGTCGAGGCGGCGGGCAGCGACGAGGCGGCGGCGGTGCTGGCCAAGATGCGCGAGATGCCGGTCAACGACGTCTTCGCCGAGAACGGCCGGGTGCGCGAGGACAACATGATGGTCCATGACATGTATCTGGTGCAGGTCAAGACGCCGGAAGAATCGGGATACGACTGGGACTATCTGAATGTCCTGGAGACCATCCCCGCCGACAAGGCCTTTATTCCGCTGGAAAAAAGTGCCTGTCCTCTGGTCGACAAGGGCTAAGCGGCACGTCCCATGACCCATATCCTAGAAACGGTTGAACTCACGCGTGAGTTCAGCGGGTTCCGGGCGGTCGACAAGGTCTCGCTGAAGGTTCGTGAGGGCGATATCCACGCCCTCATCGGGCCCAATGGCGCGGGCAAGACCACCGTCTTCAACCTGCTGACCAAGTTCCTTTCGCCCAGTTCGGGCAGGATCCTGTTCGAAGGCCAGGACATCACCGGCATGAAACCCGCGTCGCTGGCCCGCAAGGGTCTGGTGCGCAGCTTTCAGATCTCGGCCACCTTCCCGCATCTGACGGTGCTGGAAAATGTCCGTGTCGCCCTGCAACGGCGGCTGGCGCCGACCTTTGCCTTCTGGCTGCCGGGGCGGGTGCTGACGCGGCTGGATGCGCGGGCGATGGAGCTTCTTGAAGAGGTCGACATGCAGGACTTCGCGCGGCTGAAGGCGGCGGATCTGCCCTATGGGCGCAAACGCTCGGTCGAGATCGCGACGACGCTTGCGATGGAACCGCGGGTGATGCTGCTGGACGAGCCGACACAGGGCATGGGCCATGAGGATGTCGAGCGCGTCACGAGGCTGATCAAGCGGGTCTCGGCCGGGCGCACCATCCTGATGGTCGAGCACAACATGAATGTGGTGGCGGGGATCTCGGACCGGATATCGGTGCTGCAGCGCGGCGCGATCCTGGCCGAGGGAACCTATGGCGAGGTCTCGGCCGATCCTCGTGTGCTTGAGGCCTATATGGGCAGCGAGACGGATCTGGAGGGGGCGCATTGATGAGCGAGATCGCGCTTTCCCTCAAGGACATAAACGGCTGGTATGGGGAATCCCATGTGCTGCACGGCGTCAGCTTCGACGTGCGCAGGGGCGAGGTCGTCAGCCTGATCGGCCGCAACGGCGCAGGGCGCACCACGATCCTGCGGGCGATCATGGGGATGCTGGACCGCCGCAGCGGCAGCCTGCACGTCAAGGGCCAGGACCTCTCGGCGACGCCCGCGCATCGCATGGCCCTGGGCGGGTTGGGCTATTGCCCGGAAGAGCGGGGCATCTTCGCCAGCCTGAGCTGCGAGGAGAACCTGATGCTGCCGCCGCCGATCCGGGCGGGCGGCAAGATGGCAATGTCTCTGGGCGAAATCTACGAGATGTTCCCCAATCTGAAGGAACGCGCCAGCAGCCCCGGCACCCGCCTTTCGGGCGGCGAGCAACAGATGCTGGCAATCGCCCGCATCCTGCGCACCGGCGCCGATATCCTGCTGCTCGACGAGATTTCCGAGGGGCTCGCCCCGGTGATCGTGCAGATGCTGGCCCGGGTCATCCGCGAACTGAAGTCGCGCGGCTTCACAATCATCATGGTCGAGCAGAATTTCCGCTTTGCCGCGCCGTTGGCGGACCGCTTTTTCATCATCGAGCACGGCGCCGTGGTCGGGGAAGTTCCACAGGCCGAGCTTGCGGCCCGGATGGATGACATCCGCAACTGGCTGGGGGTGTGATCATGCCAGAGATATTCGGCGTTCCCGCCCCGGTCCTTTACGGCCAGTTGCTGCTGGGCCTGGTGAACGGCAGCTTCTACGCGCTGTTGTCGCTGGGCCTGTCTTTGATCTTCGGCCTGCTGAACATCGTCAATTTCGCCCACGGCACCATGTATATGCTTGGGGCGTTTCTTGCCTATTTCCTGCTGCAGCCGCTGGGGCTGGGCTATTGGTGGGCGATCGTCCTGGTGCCGCTGCTGGCGGCCGGCCTGGGCATCGTGATCGAGCGCACGATCCTGCGCCGGATCTACAATCTCGATCATATCTATGGCCTGCTGGTCACCTTCGCGCTGACCATGATCATCGAAGGCTTCGTGCGGGTCTGGTTCGGCGTCTCGGGCCTGCGCTATGCCGTGCCTCCGTCGCTATCGGGCATGGTGGATCTGGGCTTCATGAGGCTGCCGATCTACCGCATCTGGGTGATCGTGGCGGCGCTTGGGCTGTGCCTGCTGACCTGGGCCGTGATCGAGCGTACCAGGCTGGGCGCGCTGTTGCGGGCAGGGACCGAGAACCCCAAGCTCGTCCGGGCCTTTGGCGTCAATGTGCCGCTCCTGATCACGCTGGTCTTCGGCTGGGGCGTGGCGCTGGCGGCCTTCGCCGGGGTATTGGCGGCGCCGCTGATGCAACTGACCCCGCAGATCGGCCATTCGATCATCATCACGGTTTTCGGAGTGGTGGTGATCGGGGGCATGGGCTCGATCCTTGGCTCCATCCTCACCGGCCTTTCCCTGGGGCTGCTCGAAGGGCTGGCCAAGGTCTATTACCCCGCGGCCTCTTCGACGGTGATTTTCGTGCTGATGATCCTGGTCCTGCTGGTGCGCCCGCATGGCCTCTTTGGCAAGCAGTGAGGCAAGGCATGATGACGTCCCGAAACCTGATGATCCTTCTGGGCCTTGCCGCGCTGATCGTGGCACCGGCCTTCATCTATCCGATGCTGATCGTAAAGCTTTTGTGCTTTGCGATCTTCGCCTCGGCCTTCAACCTGATGCTGGGCTATACCGGCCTTCTGTCCTTCGGCCATGCGATGTTTTTCGGGTCCGCCGGCTATGCGCTTGGCGTGACGATGAAATTCCTCAACTGGACGCCCGAGATGGGGCTGCTGGCCGGGGTGGCGGTGGCGGCGCTGATCGGCTTTGTCGCGGGCTCGATCGCCATTCGCCGCCAGGGCATCTATTTCGCCATGATCACGCTGGCGATTTCGCAACTGATCTATTTCCTCGCGATGCAGATGGAATGGACCGGCCGCGACGACGGTCTGCACGGCATCCCGCGCGGGCATCTCTTCGGCCTTGTCAGCCTTGAGAACGATCTGGCGCTTTACGCGCTGGTGGCGGTCTGCTTCGTGCTGGCGCTGCTGGCGATCCACCGCATCGTCACCTCGCCCTTCGGCCAGGTCCTGACCGCGATCCGCGAGAACGAGCCCCGGGCGATCTCGCTGGGCTATGATGTCGAGCGCTACAAGGTGCTGGCCTTCACCCTTTCCGCCGCGCTGTCGGGGCTGGCGGGGGGACTGAAAGCACTGGCCTTGTCCTATGAATCCCTCAACGACCTGCATTGGGCGCTCAGCGGCGAAGTGGTGATGATGTGCATCCTGGGCGGCCTTGGCACGCTGGGCGGGCCCGTTGCCGGGGCCTTCTTCGTGATCCTCCTGCAGAACTTTCTCGCCGACAAGGTGGGCGAATGGCTCTCGGTGATCATCGGCGTCGTGTTCCTGACCTGCATCCTCGCCTTCCGCAAGGGCCTGGTCGGCGAGATCGCCGCCTGGGTGGAACGCCGCCCGTCTTCTCGCCCGCAGGAGGGCGGAAAATGAAGGGCCGCTCCGCCATCGTCACCGGGGCCGCGCGCGGCCTCGGCCTCGCGATTACCCGGAAGTTCCTGGAACAGGGCGCCCGGGTCGCGATCTGGGACAGCGATCCGGCTGCGGCCCAGGATGCCGCCGAGCAGCTTTCGGATATCGGGCCGACCCATGCCTGCGCCGTCGACGTCACCTCGGCCAAGGCGGTTGCCGCCGCCTATGCCGACACCCGCAAGATGCTGGGCGAGATCTCGATCCTCATGTGCAATGCCGCGGTGCCGGGGCCCAATCTTGCCGTTGCGGATCTGTCGGCCGAAGCCTGGGCGAAAGTCATGGAGGTGAATGTGACCGGCACGCTCCTGTGCTGCCAGGCCGTCATCCCGGACATGGTGGCGCGCGGCTATGGCCGCATCGTCACCATGGGATCGGTCGCGGGCAAGGAGCCGGGGCCAAAGATTGCGGCCTATGCCGCAAGCAAGGCTGCGGTGATTTCGTTGACGAAAACCCTGGGCCGCGAACTGGCCACGACCGGGGTCACCGTGAACTGCGTGGCGCCAGGCGCGATACGCACGCGGATTTTCGACGGCTGGCCTGAGAGCTATGTCCAGGAATTGCTGGCAAAGATCCCGATGGACCGCTTTGGAACCGCCGAGGAACTCGCCGAGATGGTCGCCTTCGTGGCGTCCCGCCGCGCTTCATTCTCGACGGGCGCGATCTTCGACATGTCCGGCGGCCGCGCGGATTACTGAGGCACCGGAATGGCGCTGTCACGGGTCGAGGCGCGGGCGGCTCAGGCGGTGACGGCCTGTTCCGTGGTCGCCCTGCGAGGCTGGAACAGGCGGCTGATCAGCACAAAGAACACCGATGGTCAGAAACGTGCCGACGATCGTGCCGAAAAGCGTGGCATAGCCGATGGCCTCGCGCGCCCTAACCGGCGCCGCCCGAACCGGCGCCGCTCGACAGCACCAGCGGCAGCACGCCCATGCCGAAGGCCAGAGAAGTCATCAGGATCGGCCGAAACCTGAGCCGCACCGCCTCGGTCGCGCTTTCGCCCCGCTTGGCCATGCGGTCGCGGGCGAATTCCACGATCATGATCCCGTTCTTGCCGGTCAGACCGACCACGGTCTGCAGACCGACCTGGAAGTAGATGCCGTTCGACTGCCCGCCCAGCCAGGCACCGACCAATGCGCCCGGGATGCCGACCGGCATCGCCAGGATGACCGCGATCGGGATGGCCCAGCTTTCGTGAAGCGCCGCGAGGCTGAGGAACACCGCCGCCAGCGCCAGCGTATAGAGGTAAATCGCCCCTGATCCGGCCTCTTTTTCCTCCAGCGACATGCCGGCCCATTGCAGGGTGAATGGGGCTTGAGCATCATGGCGTAAAGCGCCGGGGGTGAAGACAATCGCGATCACCACCGAAAGCATCATGGCCGAAACGGTGGTCACCGCGAATTGCCTATACATCTCGCCGGTCGAGCCGCCGAAGAAGACCATCGGCACAAACACCTCCGAGACGATGAAGCCGATACCGACCAGCGCGCCGGTGATCTCGTCCATCGACTTGAGCGTCGCCTCCTATGGTCCCGGCCTCTCGTCGTGCATGATCCGCTCGACGTTCTCGACCACGACGATGGCGTCGTCGACCAGAAGGCCGATCGCCGGCACCATCGCCAGCATGGTCAGCGTGTTGATGCTGAACCCCAGCGCCGCCATGATGCCGAACGTGCCGAGGATCACCACCGGAACCGTCAGCGTCGGGATCAGCGTGGCGCGGAAGTTGTGCAGGAACACCAGCACCACGAGGATGATCGCCTCGATCAGCGCGTGACGGTGGGCAAGGGTATCTCTTGCGCCGCCGCGGCCGAGATCCAGAGTGCCGGAAGCAGCGCCAGGATGCCGACGACCGGCCGCGGGAGGTGCAGTTCTATGTTCATGTCTGTTCGTCCTGTGCGAGCGTCTGGGGGTCCTGTCCCGCGGGAAGGGCGGTGCCAGCCCCCACTCCCCGCAGCAGGAGAATCTGTCGGCTGATGATGCGCCCGCCCAGATCGGCAAGCGGGAAGCAGCGCGCGAATGGTGGCTTTCTTTCCGGGATGCCAACCTCAATTCGCTCATCAATGCGGGGATGGAACGCAATTTCGACATGCACCAGGCCGTGGAGGCGATCAGGGCAGCCTCGGCCGTCGGCATCGCGGCCAGCGACATGCCGCAGATCACCGGGCAGGCCTCGGCACAAAGGGGCGACCCGGAAGCCACTGGCGCGATCTCCGAGACTTCGACGATCGGCGGGGGCGTGTCCTGGGCGCTGGACCTGTTCGGAGCCAATCTCAACGCCCGGCGTGCCACCGCCGCACGGCTCGACGCCACCTATCTGACCGCCGATGTCGTGCAGCTCGTCATTCAAAGCGGCAACGCGCAGGCCTATATCGCGCTGCGCTTCCATCAGGCCAGCATCTCGCTGACCAGGCAGTCGCTTACCAGCCGCAAAAACAGTCTGGACCTGACCACAAGCCAGTTCGAGATCGGCGCAGTCGGCCGCCTCGACGTGATTCACGGAGGGCAGCTCGTGGCCAAGGGCGAGGCGCAGATTCCGGCATACGAGACCGGCCTCGATCAGGCGCTTGTCCGGCTGGCCACGTCGACCGCAAGGCGCATGGCGGATCTGCGGCCCGTCCTGCAACGCGGATCGGGGCAACCGCGGCCCCGTGCCCGCGCTAATGTCAGCACCACGGCCGAGGTGGTACGCGCGCGCCCCGACGGCCGCGCGGCCGAACGCAACTATTCCGCCGCAGCCTATGCCGTCGGCGTCGCCAAAGCGCGATGCTATCCTTCGGTCGCGCTTTCGGGCAATATCGGCGCCACCAACATCTCGGGCGGGGGGGGGAACATCACCGCATGGACACTGGGTCCCACGATCAACCTGCCGATCTTTACCGGCGGCGAGAACAAGGCCAACCTGCGCTACGCGGAATCGCGTGCGGTGCAGGCGAAACCGGCATCGGAAAACTCGGTCCTGAATGCGGTCGAGGAAGTGGAGAGCGGCCTTGCCGCCTGCTGCCGCGACGGGCGCAACATTGCCGCGCAGCAGCGGCTCGTGGACGCATCGGCCGAGGCGGTCACCCTTGCCCGGACGAATTTCAGCGTCGGGGACGGCGCGTTCTTCGCCGTCCTCGATTCCGAGCGCAGCCTGCTTCAGGCGCAGCAGGCGCTTGCCGACGCTGTCCGGCGGCAGGGCGCAAACCTCGTCACGCTCAGCGCGGCGACGGCAGGCGGCTCAGCGGTGCTGCAAAGTTGATCGCGCGGTCCTGCGACCAGCGTCGGTTGCCGACATGACCGGGCGGCGGATCGGTCTCGCCCTTGGCGGCGGCGCGGCCCGGGGTTGGGCACATATCGGCGTGATCGAGGCGCTGGAGGCAGCGGGCCTTGCGCCCGGAATCGTCGCGGGCACGTCGATAGGCGCGCTGGTGGGCGGCGCCTGGGCCGCGGGCCGCCTCGGCGATCTCAAGGCATGGGCGCGGCAGGTGGACCGCCGCCGGATCGCGGGGCTGCTTGACGTGAACCTCGGCACCGGCGGCCTGATCGACGGCCAGCGCATCCACGGCATCCTTTGCGCATTGGGCATGGATGCGAAGATCGAGGATCTGCCGCTGCGCTACGCGGCAGTCGCCACCGACCTTACGGATGGCCAAGAAGTCTGCCTGAGACGCGGCGCGCTGGCCGATGCCATCCGCGCATCCATCGCCGTTCCGGGCATCATAAGCCCCTCTCATCTCGACGGCCGCTGGTTGGTGGACGGCGGCCTCGCCAACCAGATCCCGGTCTCGGTCTGCCACGCGATGGGGGCGGAGGTCGTCGTGGCCGTCAATGTCGGCGAGGGTCTGCTGGCCAAGCATACCGCCGCGTTCCGGCGGGCCGAGCACGATCCCGGCACGGCGCGCGTCGCCGAGATCCTGGAACAGGTTCCCGCACCGTTGCATGCGCTGGCCGAACGCGTATTGCCGCAACTGATCGCAGGCACGCCGCAGACGCCCAGCTACTTCGGCACACTCGCGGCCTGCCTCAACATCGTCCAGGGCAGGCTGACCGCCGCGCGTCTGGCAGAGGAGCCGCCCGACGTCATGATCTCCCCTCCCGTCGCCGCGATCTCGCTGATGGAGTTTGACCGCGCCGACGAGGCGATCGAGGCCGGGCGCCTTGCGACGGAAGCGGTTGTCGGGCAGGTCCGGGCATTGGCCGAGGGGCGTTTTCCTGCCTGAACTGAGCCGGTTTCGGCCCGATGCGGGCCCTGTCCGCTGCCGTGCCGGTCTCACCGTCACAGGGTTATCCATGATCGCCGCCCCCGTTGCATTCACCATATTGCCGATGAGGTCGTGCCGGGTCTCCAGCCTGTGCCGCGCCATATCCACCAGCCTCGCGGGACCGCCGGGCGAGGCCCCAGCGAGAAGGAGCTTCACCTTGCCCGCAGATATCGCCGTACCTGAAGGCGGCCCGCGGCATGAACATCCTGCGCGAGATCAAGGACGAACGGACCGGCGAAATCATTGATCGCGTGATGCCCAGCGTGGTCGTCAACGAGCGCCCGAGCACCAATGAAGCGGATGCCGCAGCCG
Source organism: Pseudogemmobacter sonorensis (assembly GCF_042762395.1). Taxonomy (NCBI): domain Bacteria; kingdom Pseudomonadati; phylum Pseudomonadota; class Alphaproteobacteria; order Rhodobacterales; family Paracoccaceae; genus Pseudogemmobacter; species Pseudogemmobacter sonorensis. The sequence continues at coordinate 114,470 of NZ_JBEFZE010000004.1, read as the reverse complement.
CGTGGCGCAAAGCGAGGGCAGCGTTTATCAAGCTCAGGAAGGCAGTTGACGCTGAAATCGCGGGCATCGAACGGATGCGCCTGGATATCAGGGCGCTGAAGGATGCGATTGCCGAATTGCAGAAGCTGGAAGAACTTCGGCCGCGTCTCGATCAAACCGTCGCGCAAGCCCGCCAGATCTGGGAGGCTCACTCTCGGGAGCAGGAAAAGGCAAAATCCCAACTTGAGCGGGACAAGACCTTGCTCGACAGCCATCTTGCCAGCCGTCCCGGTTTCTTCGCCCGGTTGTTCGGGACGGCGGCCTGGAAATCATGGGGTTCGGCTCAACAGATGCTCTCGGCGGCGCTCCGGGAATCGGCCAGGCTGGCGAAGGTTGCGGACGGAGCACTTGATTTGGCGGCGGCCGCATCAAACGAGGCTAAAACTCGGTTGCAACAGCTCGACCGGGGGATTTCCGACACGCGGCAATCTGTCTCGCAATTGGACGCGGCTGTCTCGGCAGGGCGAACCCGCCTCGGCGGCAGAGCCATTGACGACTCGTTCTTCGAGCAGGAGCACGAAGCGATTCATCTGACGGCACCCTGGCTTCCGGATGATGTTCACCGCATGCGCGAAGATCTTTTTGCTGCTGCCCTGGCAGTGCATAAGGCGTTCATCGACGCTTCGGCCCGTCGCCTGCAACACAATCTCGGGCTCTTGATGTCTGCCATGGTCGCGGGCGCTTTCCAGTCGCCCGCTCACCGTGACCTGCTCCCAGACCTGTGGTCGAGCCTCTTCATGGTGGTGCCCGCGGTCTCTACGACATTCGCCTCGGTAAGGACCATGTTCGGAGATCTGCCCCCCGAAAGCATCGGCTGGCTTCTGGTCGACGAAGCGGGCCAGGCTTTGCCGCAGGCGGCAATCGGGGCCATCATGCGGGCCAGGCGCTCCATCGTCGTGGGAGACCCGCTTCAGATTCCACCTGTGGTTTCGCTGCCCGAGAAGCTGAATGCCGAGGTATGCAAGTTCTTCGATATCGACGAAACCGAATGGTCCGCCCCGGCGGCATCCTCGCAGACCCTTGCGGATCAGGCGTCCCGCTTCAAATCCGCCTTTCCTCGTTCATCGGCGCTGCCAGAATCCGATGTTCGATGTCTCCAATACCATCGCCTACCCATGGCCCGCGCTCCCGGACCGGAATCCATGCCCGGATCGAGGAAACCGTCGGTTCAACCGCAGAAGGACCCGCCTCTGTCCCGGAATGCTGAGGAGCCGTATTGCAGCCTGACGCCCTTTGCGCCCGCCGCAGAACCCTGACCCAGGCCAGCGTTTTCCCCACTTCCGAGCGTATCGCGCGCTCACGCAAGCGGCCATTCGCCCATGAGGCCGCCTCGCCTTCGGCCGAGAGGTCTTTCCATGCGCCACGGTGGCAGCGATCTTGACAATGGCGTCGCTTCGCCTGAGACCCGGAGGTGATCTTGCCTGATCCGATCCCGATCCGCGTGAAGGATGTCGCGGCCCGTCCGACCCGGCACCAGGAAAGCAACGCGAGCATCAGGTCGCAAATCTGCGGACCGGCCAGCCCAGAACCACCCAATGCTCAACGCTGATAAGGAAAAACCATGTGCGGCATCGTCGGTCTCGTCGGCTTCACCCCCGTCAACCAGTCGATCTACGACGCCCTGACGGTGTTGCAGCACCGTGGCCAGGACGCCGCCGGCATCGTCACCATCGACGCCCAGAACCATTTCCGCCTGCGCAAGGCCAACGGCCTCGTCCGCGATGTGTTCGAGGCACGCCACATGCAGCGCCTGCAAGGCAATATCGGCATCGGTCACACCCGCTATCCCACCGCGGGCAGTTCCAGCGCGTCCGAGGCGCAGCCCTTCTACGTCAACTCACCCCATGGCATCACGCTTGCCCATAACGGCAACCTGACCAATGTCGACAAGGTGCGCAAAGGCCTGTTCGAGCGCGGACGCAGGCATGTGAACACCACCTCGGATTCCGAGGTGCTGCTGAACGTCTTCGCCAGCGAGCTCGACCGTTTCCAGCGCTACCCCCTGACGGTGGACGACATCTTCTCCGCCGTGGCCGCGACGCATCGGACCATCAGCGGCGCCTATGCCTGCGTCGGCATGATCATCGGCCACGGGCTTTTCGCCTTCCGCGACCCGCATGGCATCCGCCCCCTGGTGATCGGCCAGCGCGCGCTGGAGGATGGGCTGATCGAATATATGGTCGCCTCGGAAAGCGTCGCGCTCGACACGCTGGGCTTTGAATTCATGCGCGACGTCGCCCCCGGCGAGGCGGTCTATGTGACCACCGACGGCGCGCTGTTCACCCGCCAATGCGCCGAAAGCTCGACGCTGGCCCCTTGCATCTTCGAATATGTCTATTTCGCGCGGCCGGATTCGCGGATGGAAGGCGTTTCCGTCTACAGCGCCCGGATGCGGATGGGCCAGAAGCTGGGCAAGAGGATCGCCGAGGCCTGGCAGGATCTGGATATCGACGCGGTCATTCCGATCCCGGAAACCTCCTGCGACATCGCGCTGGAGATCGCTCAGATCATCGGCAAGCCCTACCGGCAGGGTTTCGTGAAGAACCGCTATGTCGGGCGGACCTTCATCATGCCGGGCCAGCAGGTGCGCCGCGCCTCGGTGCGCCGCAAGCTGAATGCGAACCGCATCGAGTTCGCGGGCAAGAACGTGCTGCTGGTGGACGATTCCATCGTGCGCGGCACCACCTCGCAGCAGATCGTCGAGATGGCGCGCGACGCGGGGGCGAAGAAGGTCTATCTGGCCTCGGCCGCGCCCGAGGTTCGCTTCCCGAATGTCTACGGCATCGACATGCCCAGTGCGGACGAATTGATCGCGCATGGCCGCAATGTCGAAGAGATCCGCGACATGATCGGCGCGGATGCGCTGATCTTCCAGGATCTGGGCGATCTGGTCGACGCCGTGCGCGAAAACAATCCCGGCATAACGCAGTTCGACTGCTCGGTCTTCGACGGCATGTATGTGACCCGCGACGTGGATCGGGACTATCTCGACTACCTGGACAAGCTGCGCAAGGATGACGCCAAGGCCTTGCGGCGCCAGAACGAAGCGGAGAATCTGGAGTTGCACAACGAAGGCTAGGGCGGCCAGGGCGCTTTCCAAGAGGGTCTCGAATGCTGGCCGCTCCGACAATCCGGCGGGCCTGGCGGCTGCAGGGTGCGGGCCGATCTCCCGCCTGGCATCGCCCGTCATGTGCCGCCGCATTTCCCCGAAACAACCGTTCGAACAGGGCGACAAAGCACGCGGCTAATGCCGGACAAAGCTGTCGGCCGGATCCCTGACTACATTGGAAAATGTGAACTCCGCCTTCGCGGTGCCGCGCGCGAAACGCCTTTATCCTGCCGCGGCACCATGATCGGCGGCTTAGGGCAACTGCGCTGCTTCGCAGGCATCGACCGCACGCCGGTTTCACTGGCGCGGCTTTCACTGGCGCGGCGCGGTCGAGCCTCGGGGGACGAAGCGCCCGGCAAGCGTCACCGTCCGCGCAGGCGCATCGGGCCGGGCGATCCGCGCGGTCAACAGCGCCATGGCCTCGGTGCCCATGGCCTCGACGGGCTGGCGGATCACCGTGATCCCCGGCTCGACGAGCGAGGTCCAGGTCTCGTCGTCGAAACCCGCAAGCGCGAGGCCCGAGGGGATGGCGATCCCGCGCTCGCGCGCAGCCTTCACCGCCGCCTCCAGGAATAGCCCGTTGGAAACGACGAGGGCCTCGGGCCGTGCCGCCTCGTCCAGCCAGCCGCCGATCGCCGCGATGCCGCTGGCGACCGAGGGCGGCGCGGTCCGCGCCTCCGCGGGCAGCCCGTGGCGCGCCATCGCCGCAAGGTAGCCCGCCCGCCGTTCGGCGCCGGTGGCCGAGGTGGCGCCGAACAACCCGCCGATGTGCCGGTAGCCCTGCAACACCAGATGATCGACCAGATCGCCGACCGCCCGGGCGTTGTCGAGCACCACTGCGTCATGGCCGCGCAGCTCGGCCCGGTCCAGCAGAACCACCGGAAAACCCAGGGGCGCGGCCAGCCCCAGCCGCTCCTCCCCGCGCCGGGTGGGGGCGAGGATGACGCCGCTGACCCGTTCCTCGGCCATCAGGCCAAGATACATCGCCTCGCGCTCGGGGTCCTCATCGGTGTTGCACAGGATGACGCGGATCCCCTCGCGATAAGCCGCATCCTCGACCGCGCGGCTGACGGCGGTGAAGAAGGGGTTGCGGATATCCGCAAGGATCAGCCCCACGGTCCCGGTCTGCCGCGACCGCAGCCGCCGCGCGGCAAGGTTCGGCCGGTAGCCGGTGGCCCGGACCGCCGCCAGCACCTGCGCGCGCACCTCGTCGCTGACCGGCCCCTTGCCCAGCGCGCGCGACACCGTCGAGGGCGCGACCCCGGCGACTCGTGCCACATCCTTGATGCTGACCGTCATCTGAGAAAGAACGTTTTCATCTCGGATCGAGGATGCGCCGCTTTGTCGCGCCGCTCAAGCGGATTTCAGGCCGCGACCGGAAAGTTTGCCGAAATTTGCGCGTAAAGCCATGAAATAAGTCCGAACTCTTCCGCATCGTTCTGGCAAAAACCAGCGATCCTGCCGCAACTCCCACGCCGATGCCATCCGGGTCGGCAGATTCCTTTTGACAAGGTTGTGTGGAAACGTTTCCATAGCTCTGGCCAACCTTGGAGGAGGGGGAAGGAATGTCATCCATCGACGCGGCAGAGCTGGTCCCGCTGGAACTGGTGCGCCTCGACGCGCGCCCCGCCTCGAAAGAGGCCGCGATCCATGAGGCCGTGGCGCTTCTTGTCGCCGCGGGCTCGGTCAACCCCGGATTCGAGAAGAGCGTGCTGCGCCGCGAGGCCGTCTCCGAGACCTATCTGGGCAAGGGTGTCGCCATCCCGCACGGGATGGTCGAGGACCGCGGCATGATCCGCAAGACCGCCATCGCCATCCTGCAGGTCCGCGGCGGGGTGGAATGGAACCCCGGCCAGATCGCCCGCTTCGTCGTGGTCATCGCCGCGACGTCGGAGGCGCATATCGGCGTGCTGCGCCGCCTGACCCGGCTGATCCAGGATGAGGCGCGGCTGGCGCAACTGGCGGTGACCGACGATCCCCGCGATCTGGTCGCCGCGCTGTCCGAGGATCCGGCGCCGCCGACCGCCCCGGCGGGCGATTTCGCGCAGGGCTTCGACTGGGTGCTGGACTATCCCTCCGGCCTCCACGCCCGTCCCGCCGCCCGCTGGGCCGATACCGCCAAGGGCTTCGGCGCCGCGCTGCGGGTGCGCAAGGGAACGGAAACCGCGGATGCGCGCAACCTGATCGGGCTTTTGCAACTGGGCGTCGCGGCGGGCGACAGCCTGCATGTCTCGGCCGAGGGGCCGGATGCGGGCGCGGCGCTGGCAGCGCTGCGGGCGGTGATGACCGGGCTTTCGGCGGGCGAGAAGGCGCAGGCCGCCATGGCCGCGGCCCAGCCCGCCGCCCCCTCCCCCGCCCTGTCGGCCCATGGCTGGACCCCGCGCGAACCGCTCCAGTCGCTGGACGGCGTGGCGGCGGCGCCCGGGCTGGCCGTCGGCATCCTGCACCGGCTGGCCGAGGCCGAGCCGCAGATCCCCGACCGCCCGGTGCCGCTGACCGAGGCGGCGGCGAAGCTGCACGACGCTCTGAGCCGCACGCGGCTTCAGTTGAAGGCCGTGGCGGACGAGACCGGCCGCAGGCTCGGCGCGGCGGATGCGGCGATCTTCACCGCCCATGCGGCGCTGCTGGACGACACCGACCTGATCGGCCTCGCCGCGCGCAGGATGGTCGAGGGCCATGGCGTCGCCTGGTCCTGGCACCAGGCGGTCGAGGAGACGGCGGCGCGGATCGCGGGCTTGGGCAATGCCGTCCTGGCCGGGCGGGCGGCCGATCTGCGCGACGTGGGCCGCCGGGTGCTGGCGCAGATCGACCCGCAACTGCGCACCGGGGGCCTGGGCGATCTGCCCGACGGCGCGATCCTGATCGGCACCGATCTTGCGCCCTCGGACACCGCCGGGCTCGACACCGCGAAGGTCGCGGGGCTGGCCACCGCGCTGGGGGCCCCCACCTCGCATACCGCGATCCTGGCGCGGACGCTGGGCCTGCCTGCGATGGTCGGCGGCGGCGCGGGGCTGCTGGCGCTGCCCGAGGGGATGACCGCGATCATCGACGGCAATACCGGGCGGCTCTGGCTGGATCCGGGCGCCGAGGACATCGCCGCGGCACGCGCCTTCATCGCCGAGGAGGAGACCCGGCGCGCCCGAGAGGCCGAGGCCCGCGCCCTGCCCGCCCGCACCCGCGACGGGCATCAGGTGTCGATCGGCGCGAACATCAACACCGCTGATCAGGCCGGTTTCGCCATCGCCCAAGGGGCCGAGGGCGTGGGGCTGATGCGGACCGAATTCCTGTTCCTCGAACGCGGCGACACGCCCGACCAGGCCGCGCAGGCCGCCGCCTATGGCGCCATGGCCCGGGCCATGGAGGGCCGTCCGCTGATCATCCGCGCGCTGGACATCGGCGGCGACAAGCAGGTGGCGCATCTGGACCTGCCGAAGGAGGACAACCCCTTCCTGGGCGTGCGGGGCGCGCGGCTGCTGCTGCGTCGCCCGGACCTGCTGGAGCCGCAGTTGCGCGCGCTCTATGCCACGGCGAAGACGGGCGCGAAGCTGTCGATCATGTTCCCGATGATCACCTCGCTGGCCGAGGTCGAGGCGCTGCGCGCCGCATGCGAACGGGTGCGCACGGAGATCGGCGCGCCGCCGGTCGAAATCGGCATCATGATCGAGGTGCCCGCCGCCGCGCTGATGGCCGCGACGCTGGCCCGGCATGTGGACTTCTTCTCCATAGGCACCAACGACCTCACGCAATACACGCTGGCCATCGACCGGCAGAACCCGGTGCTGGCGCCCGAGGCCGACAGCCTGCACCCCGCCGTGCTGCGGCTGATCCGCGCGACGGTCGAGGGGGCGGCGGTGCATGGCCGCTGGGTGGGCGTCTGCGGCGGCATCGCGGGCGATCCGTTCGGCGCGGCGCTGCTGGCCGGGCTGGGGGTGGACGAGCTGTCCATGACGCCCCGCGACATCCCGGCGGTCAAGGCGCGGCTGCGCGACGGCGAACTGGCGGAACTGAAAGACCTCGCCGCCCGCGCGCTCGATTGCGACAGCACGGCCGAGGTGCGGGCGCTGGACCGCCCCCGGATCGAGGCGGCGGCATGATCCTGCGGACCGTCACGCTCAACCCGGCCATCGACCAGACCGTCACGCTGGACCGGCTGGTGCCGGGCGCGGTGCATCGCGCGCAGGCCGTTCGCCGGAACGCGGGCGGCAAGGGGGTGAACGTCGCCTCCTGCCTCGCCGACTGGTTCGGGGGCGCGGCGCGGATCGAGGCGCTGGGGCTGCTGGGGGACGACAATCCGGCGGCGTTCGAGGCGCTTTTTGCCGCCAAGGGCATCACCGACGGCATGGTCCGGGTGCCGGGCGAGACCCGGACGAACATCAAGCTGGTGGCGGAGAGCGACACCACCGACATCAACCTGCCCGGATTTGCCGCCGACGACGCGGCGCTGGCCGAGGTTCGCGCCCGCCTCCAGGACCCGGGGCCGGGCGATGTGACGGTGGTCTCGGGCAGCCTGCCCGGCGGGCTTCCGGCCGAGACCTGCGCGGCGCTGGTCGCAGGCCTGCGCGCGCAAGGCGCGCGGGTGGTGCTGGACACCAGCGGTCCGCCGCTAGCCCGGGCGCTGGCGGCGGCCGCGCTGCCCGATGCGGTCAAGCCCAACCGCCATGAGCTTGAGGACTGGGCGGGGCATCCGCTCGCCGGTCCGACCGAGATCCTCGCGGCGGCCGAGGGGCTGCGCGCGCGCGGAATAGGGCTGGTCGTGGTCTCTCTCGGCGCCGGGGGCGCGCTGTTCTGCGGCGCCGAGGGCGCGCTCCACGCCCGGCTCCCGGTGGTCGGCGGCGGCAGCAGCGTCGGCGCGGGCGATGCGATGGTGGCCGGGATCGCGGCGGCGCTGGCCGAGGGCAAGGGGCTTGAGGACGTGGCGCGGCAGGGCACCGCCTTCGCCGCCGCCAAGCTGACGCTTACCGGCCCCAACCTGCCCGCGCGGGCCGAGGTGGAGGCGCTGATGCGCCGGGTGACGATCATTCCGGCGGCGGACTGGGCGGGAAACCCCACACCGGCCGCCGCCAATCGATAGGGAGGCTGAAGATGTCGGACATTCTCGCCATCGTCGAAGGGGGCGACAGGGAAACCCATGCGGTTCTGGCCCGCGAGGCGCTGCGGCAGGCCGCGGCCGCGGCCAACCTTGGCATCGAGATCGAATTGCGCACCGCCGGATCGGTGCGCGATCCGCTCGATCCCGCCCGGCTGGGCGCGGCGGAAACGGTGCTGATCGTGGGCGAAGGCGCGGAAGATGCGCGTCTTGCCGGGCTCACCCTCCACCGGGCCACGCTGGACGAGGTTCTGGCCGATCCCGCGGGCGTTCTGGCCCGGCTTGACGTGGTGGCGCAGGCCCCGGGCACCGGCCCGCTGAGGATCGTCGCCGTCACCTCCTGTCCCACCGGGATCGCGCATACGTTCATGGCGGCCGAAGGCTTGCAGGGCGGCGCGGCCGCGTTGGGCCATGCGATCCGGGTCGAAACCCAAGGATCGGTCGGCGCGCAGGATGCGCTGACACCCGCCGAGATCGCCGAAGCCGATCTGGTGGTCATCGCCGCCGACAAGCAGGTCGACCTTGCCCGTTTCACCGGCAAGCGCGTCTTCCTCTCGCCAACCAAACCCGCGATCACCGATGGCGCCGGGCTGATCACCCGCGCCCTGGCCGAGGCCAGGGTGCAGGGGCAGGACGCCGCCGCGCCGGAGGCCGAGGCCACCACCGGCGCCGAGAATGTCGGCGTCTACAAGCACCTGATGACCGGCGTGTCGTTCATGCTGCCCTTCGTGGTGGCGGGGGGACTCTTGATCGCCATCTCCTTCGCGCTGGGCGGCATCTATGTCTATGAGAACGAAGGAACTTTGGGCTGGACGCTGTTCCAGATCGGCTCGGCCGGGGCCTTCGCGCTGATGGTGCCGGCGCTGGGCGGCTACATCGCCTATTCCATCGCGGACCGGCCCGGGATCGCGCCGGGGATGGTCGGCGGCATGATCGCGGTCGGCATCGGCGCGGGCTTCATCGGCGGGATCGCGGCGGGCTTCATCGCCGGCTACACGGTGCAGGCGCTGAACCGCGCGATCCGGCTGCCGAAGACGCTTGCCGGGCTGATGCCGGTGCTGATCCTGCCGCTGCTGGCCACGGCCGCGACGGGGCTTTTGATGTATTATGTCGTCGGCGCGCCCACCGCGCGGCTGCTGGCGGCGATGACGGGATGGCTGCAAGGGATGCAGGGGACCTCGGCGGCGGTGCTGGGGCTGATCCTGGGCGGGATGATGGCGGTCGACATGGGCGGGCCGGTCAACAAGGCGGCCTATGCGTTCGGCGTGACGCTGATCTCCTCGGGCGTCACCGAGCCCATGGCGGCGGTGATGTGCGCGGGGATGACGCCGCCGCTGGCGCTGGCGCTGGCCTGCCGCCTGTTCCCCGCGCGCTTCACCCCGGACGAGCGCGAGGCGGGCAATGCGGCCTTCGTGCTGGGCCTGGCCTTCGTCACCGAAGGGGCGATCCCCTTCGCCGCGCGCGATCCCTTGCGGGTGATCCCGTCCCTGATCGCGGGCTCCGCGGTGGCGGGGGCGATCTGCATGGCGCTGTCGGTCCGGTTGCAGGTGCCCCATGGCGGGATCTTCGTGCTGCCGATCCCCAATGCGGTAGGCAACCTTACGGGCTTCGTCATCGCGCTTGTCGTGGGGACGGCGGTCTCGGTCGCGGCACTTGGGGCGCTCAAGCGATCCGCGACCGCAACGGTCTCGGCCGGTGCCTGAGGCTCCCGCAATCAGCCGCGACACGCAGCTCTGCATGTCCCTGGCCGGGGGCGGCCGGGAAACTTCGGCACGCGGTTCCACAACTTCCTCTATCGCGCGCTCGGCCTCGATCATGTCTACAAGGCGCTCACCACCACGGATCTTCCGGCGGCGGTGGGCGGGATCCGGGCGCTGGGCATCCGCGGCTGCGCCGTCTCGAGGCCGTTCAAGGAGGCGGTGATCCCCCTCGCCGACGAGATGGCTCCCCCGGCCAAGGCGATCCGCTCGGTCAACACCATCGTCAACGACGACGGTCGGCTCAGGGCCTGCATTACCGACTATATCGCGGTGGCGCATCTGCTTGCCCCGCGTCAAGCGCCGAAGGCCACCCATGTGGTGCTGCGCGGCATCGGCGGCATGGCCAAGGCCGTGGCCCGTGCGCTGCGCGACGCAGGCTACCCCGCCGGGACCATCGTCGCGCGCAACGAAGCCGTCGGCCGCGACCTGGCGCAGGGCCTGGGCTACGGCTAGCGGACCGAGACGGGCGGCGACACCGACGGCGCGCGGCTGATCAACGCCGCCCCCTTGGGCATTGCGGGGGCGCCCGAGGCGGACCTTGTGGCCTTCGTGCCCGAGGCGATGTAACGGGCGGGCGCCGTCTTCGACGTGGTCGCGCTGCCGGTCGAAACGACACTGATCCGGCTGGCCCGCGTCCTGGGCAAGCCGGTCATCACCTGGGCCGAGGTCGCGGCGTTGCAGGCGGTGGAGCAGTTCGTCCTCTATAGCGGCGTGCGGCCCGAGGATGCGCTGGTCGCGCGGACGGCGGATTTCGCGCGGCAGGGGTGAAAACGGCCGCGACCTGATCCCGATCAAGGCCGACGCCGGGCCGAATGCGTGAATGCGCGAATGCGCGAATGCGCGAATGCGACCAATCGGGCGGAAGACAGACCGATGAAAGCCGCAATCCGACACAAATCAGCGTGATCGAAATCGGTGCAGGCGTGACCAGGCCGAAGCCCGGTGGCGATGGAACCGGCTCTTGCCTGCGGCGCCTGTCGGCACGGCAAAGACACCCTTGGCGGCAGCCCGGGCGTCCATGGGCTATGGGGTCAGGCGCCGCCCCCGCCGATTGGGCATCTATGCAGGTTGCCCGGTTGCTCGTCCCATCGCGCGGAGGCGCCGGATCGTTCATGCCATCCAGCCGAACATGGTGGATCAGCGGCCTGAATCCCCATGAATCCCCTGATGCGGATCACCGGATTGATGCAACAGGGCCGATGCCGACCGTTTTTTGATCGATTGTCGATCCTCGAACATTGACTCGTGGTGACAATTGCATGACGCATCAGACCTGCGTTGCATCGCGACATGCCCCATTTGTGACGAGGTCTCATGCCACATCTTTCAAATGACCCCGCAGCGGTGATCCATGGCCTGGTGCAAGACCTCGAACCGCGCCTGATCGAAATCCGCCGGGACATTCACGCCCACCCAGAAACAGGGTTCGACACCCTTCGAACCGCGGCCATCGTCGCCAGGGAGCTGACGGGGTTCGGCCTGGAACCCAGGACCGGCGTGGGGCGCACGGGTGTTGTTGCCGAGATCGCGGGCGGCCGTCCGGGCCCCTGCCTGATCCTGCGCGCCGACATGGATGCGCTGCCGATCCATGAGGAAACCGGCCTTCCTTTCGCATCGACCGTTCCGGGCAAGATGCATGCCTGCGGCCATGACCTGCACACCGCGGCGCTTCTGGGGGCTGCCGGGGCGCTGCTGCAGATCGCACCTCAGTTGGCGGGCACCGTGCGGCTGATCTTTCAACCCGCTGAGGAAACCCAGGAAAGCGGGGCCGCCGCCATGGTCGCAGACGGCGCGGCGGATGGGGTGGATATGGCCATCGCCTTCCACAATCGCCCCGAGCATCCTGCCGGGATAATCTCGCTGAACCGGGGTGCGAGCACGGCTTCAAGCGACGAGTTCAAGGTGACGGTGCGTGGCAGATCCGGCCATGCCGCCCGCCCACATGCCGCGATCGACCCGATCGTTGCAGCGGCCCATATCATCACCCAGCTGCAGACAGTGATCTCGCGCGAGATGGACCCTTCCCTCTCGGCGGTGCTGACGGTGGGGCATATTGCAGGCGGGGCCACCCAGAACATCATCCCCGATACCTGCATGTTCGAGGGCACGATGCGCTGCCGATCACCAGAGTCGCGCGATATGGCCGAGGCCTCGTTCCGGCGGATCTGCGAAGGGGCCGCCCTCGCCCTAAATGTGCGGGCCGAGGTCGATTACACGCGCGGTGCACCACCTCTGATGAATGATGATGCGATGATCGACCGCACCGCCGCGACCCTGGGCCTGCAATTCGGCGCGCCAGTTCTGGTGGAACCGGGCAGCACTTTCGGGGCCGAGGATTTCTCGTATTTCTCCGAACGCATCCCCTCTGTCCAGATCTTCATCGGATCGGGTCAGCCGGGACGCAACGACCGTGTACATAACTCCGACTACCAGCCCGACGAGGCCTGCATCGCCCAAAGTGCCATCGCCCTGACGCGCATGGCCGTCGAATTCCTGTCCTGAACAGCTTGAGGAACCAGATGAACATCACCCGCAGCACCTTCCTGCGCGCCGGCCTTGCCGCCGCGACCACCCTTGCCACCGGCGCGCCCCTGCTGGCGCAGGGCAAGAAATATGTCTTCGCCACCGAGGGATCCTTCCCGCCCTTCAACATGACCAAACCCGATGGCACGCTTTACGGCTTCGAGATGGACATGCTGGCCGAAATCGCAAAACGCGCGGATTTCGAATATGAGCTGATCAGCCAGGCCTGGGATGGCATGATCCAAGGTGTGATCGACGGCAAGTATGACGCCGTGGTCGATTCCGTCACCATCACCGACAAGCGTCTGGAAGTGGTGGATTTCTCGCTGCCCTATACCGTCAGCAGCTCGACCTTCGCGGTGATGACAGAGAGCGGGCTGGAGCTGCCTGGCGTCGGATCCTCGGTCGATCTGAACGACGAGGCGGCTGCCGAGGCCATGATCGCGGAAGTCGCCGAAGCCTTGAAAGGCAAGACCGTGGGCGTGCATGTCTCGACCATACAGTCCGCGTTCCTGGAGCAGTATCTGGCGCCTCACGGGGTGACGATCCGCACCTATCCCAACGGCCCGGATGTCTATCAGGACCTGTCGAACGGGCGGCTGGACGCGGCGATGGCCTCGGGCACCAATATCGCGGCCTTCCTGGAAAAGAACGCCGATACCGCCAAGACGACAGGGCCGGTCTTCGCGGGCGGCGTCATGGGCAGCGGCGCCGCATTCGTCGTGCAAAAAGGCAATGCCGAACTGGCCGACAAGCTGAGTGCGGCGCTGAAATCCATGTCGGAGGACGGCACGCTTGAGGCGCTGTCGAACCAGTGGTTCGGCATGAACGTCACGCCAAAGCTGTAAGGCATGGGCGACATCGGACTTCTGGGCTTTGGCCCCGACGGCTGGGGCCTCGTCCTGTTCAGGGCGGGGCTCATGACGCTGGCGGTCTCGGTCGCGGCCTTCCTGTGCGGGCTCGCCCTTGGCACGCTGGTCGCCTGGGGCCGGATCGCGGGCAATGCGCCGGTCCGGGCGCTGGCCGAGGGCTATACCGTCGTGCTGCGCGGCGTGCCCGATATCCTTGTCATCTATCTCTTTTACTTCGGCGGCCGTCAGGTGGTGACGGCCATCGGCACCGCGATCGGCTTTCCCGGCCCCTTCGACATCTCGGGCTTCGTCGCCGGGATGCTGGCCATCGGCCTGATCTCGGCGGCGGGCCAGTCCGAGGTCCTGCGCGGCGCCTATCAGGCGGTGCCCAAGGGAACCATCGAGGCGGGGCGGGTCGTCGGCATGGGCAGGCTGACCCTGTTCCGCCGGGTGATCGCGCCGCAGGCCATGGTCACCGCCTTGCCCGGGATGGGCAATCAATGGCAATCCGTCATCAAGGAATCCGCGCTGGTCTCGGTCACCGGGCTGGTGGAAACCATGCGCCAGGTCTCTGTGGCGGCGGGCACCACGCAGGAGCATTTCCTGTTCTACGCGGCAGGCGGCGGGATCTATCTGGTGATCACCACCCTGTCGGACCAGTTGTTCCGGCTGGCCGAGAAACGGTCGCTGCGCGGCCATCCGGGCGCGGGGGTCTGAGATGGACCTGAGCTTCCTTTCCTCGATATTCCTGAGCATCCTGAACGGATTGCCGCTGACCCTGAACCTGTGGGTGCTTTCGCTCATCGGCGGGGGGTGTCTTGCGCTGCTCCTGAATTTGCTGCGGCGAAGCCGCGTGGGCAATGCCATCGCCGGGACATATGTCTTCCTGTTCCGCGGCACGCCGCTTCTGGTGCAAATCTTCATGATCTATTACGGGCTGGCGAGCTTTGGCTTCATCCGGCAAAGCGTCCTGTGGCCCTTCCTGCGCGAACCCTATTGGTGCGGGCTGCTGGCCCTGATCCTGAACGATGCCGCCTATACGTCGGAAATCCTGCGCGGCGGGCTGCGCGCTGTGCCGAACGGCGCGGTCGAGGCGGGTCGCGTTGCGGGCATGTCGGGCTTTACCATCCTGCGCCGCATCACCCTGCCCATCGCGATCCGCCAGGCCCTGCCCGCCTATTCCAACGAGGTGATCTCGATGCTGAAGGCCACGGCGCTGGTCTCGACCATCACGCTGATGGATATGACCGGCATCGCCCGGGCGGCCATCTCGGAAACCTGGCGCGCGGTGGAGATCCTGCTCTGCGCCGCCGTGATCTATCTGGCGATCTCGATGCTGGTGACACGCCTCGGCATCTGGGCGGAGCGCCGCCTTTCGCCCTGGCAATTCGGAAGGACGACGCCGTGACCACGCCCGCCATTGCCATCACCGGCCTGCGCAAGCGTTTCGGCGCCAACGAGGTGCTGCGCGGCATCGATCTTGCCGCCCATGATGGCGATGTCATCTCGATGATCGGGGCATCAGGTTCGGGGAAAAGCACACTCTTGCGCTGCATCCCCATGCTGGAAGTGCCCGATCACGGCACCATCGCCGTTGGCGCCGACAGCCTGTCGCCGCAGGGTGGACGCCTGAGCCGGGCGGAAGACGCTACCGCCCGACGCATGCGCGGGCATCTGGGCTTCGTCTTCCAGAACTTCAACCTCTGGCCCCACCGCACCGTCTTGCAAAACGTGATCGAGGCCCCTCTCTTCGTTCAGGGCCGCAGCAAGGCCGAGGCGGTCGAAGAGGCCGAGGCCCTGCTGGAAAAGGTCGGCCTTGCGGAAAAGCGCGATGCCTGGCCCGCGCATCTGTCGGGCGGCCAGCAGCAGCGCGTCGCCATCGCCCGGGCGCTGGCCCAGCACCCGCGCGCGATCCTCTTCGACGAGCCGACATCCGCCCTGGATCCAGAGCTTGTGGGAGAGGTTCTGAAGGTGATCCGCAACCTGGCCGAGGAGGGCCGGACCATGCTGATCGTCACCCATGAGATGGGCTTCGCGCGGGAGGTTTCCTCTCGCGTGGTCTTCCTACATCAAGGGCGGATCGAGGAAGACGGCACCCCGTCCGAGGTCTTCGGCGCCCCGAAGTCGAACCGGGCGCGCGCCTTCCTCGCCAGCCATTTCGACCGCAACCGCTGAGGAGCCCGCGTTATGCGCCAGCCGATCGAGAGGAAGAGCCTGCAGGATCAGGCAACCGACTGGTTGCGCCAGGCGGTGATCCGGGGCGATCTGGCGCCGGGTGCCACACTGACCGAACAGGCGCTGACCGAGCAGATCGGCACCGGCCGTGGCACGGTGCGCTCCGCGCTTTTCGCGCTGGAGGCGCAGGAACTGGTCACCCGCACGCCCTATTCCAACTGGAAGGTCGCAGTGCTGGATGCGCAGGCGATCTGGGAGATCTACACCCTGCGCGCCGCCTATGAAGGGCTGGCCGCGCGCATCCTTGCGGAACGCCGCGCCGAGTTGGGCACCGATATGGTGACCGCCGCCTTTGCCGGGTTGGAGGGGGCGAATGACGGCGGCACCGATGCGCGTCTAGAGGCCGATCTGGGCTTCCACGGCAGCTTCGTCGCCCAGACCGGGCATCAGCATCTCATCCGTCGGCACGGGCTGCTGGCCGACAAGATGGAATGGCTTTACCGCTGGTCGGAAAGCCACTGGCCATGCCGCAACCCCTTGGTGGACGAACACCAGCCGCTGCTGGAGACGCTGCTTAAGGGCAGCCCCGATCAGGCCGAACGCGCGGTGCGGGACCATATCGACTATTCGATCGCTCAGGATGTCGCGGGCTTCCACAGCCTGACGGCAGGAAAGGCCCAATGACGAAAATCACCCTTCTTGACGGCGGCATGGGCCGGGAACTGGAACGCAGCGGCGCCCCCTTCCGCCAACCCGAATGGTCGGCCCTTGCGCTGATCGAGGCGCCCGAGACCGTGGCTCGCGTCCATGAAAGCTATATCCGCGCCGGGGCGCAGGTGATCACCACCAATTCCTATGCGCTGGTGCCCTTCCACATCGGCGAGGATCGCTTCCGCAGCGATGGCGCGCGGCTGGCCGATCTGGCGGGCCGCATGGCGCGCCAGGCGGTGGGGCAGCGCCGCGATGTGCGGATCGCGGGATCCCTGCCGCCGGTCTTCGGATCCTACCAGCCGGAACTTTTCCGCGCCGATCTGGCACAGGATTACCTGTCGGTTCTGGTGGGCGGTCTGGCCCCGCATGTCGATCTTTGGCTGGCCGAAACCCAAAGCAGCCTGGAAGAGGCCCGCGCCGCCGCCCTGGCCGCCGCCCCGACGGGCAAGCCTTTGTGGATCTCCTTCACCTTGCGCGACGATGTCGACCCCCGGGACATGCCTGAACCGCAGCTCCGCTCCGGCCAGACAGTGGTCGAGGCGACCCTTCTGGCGCAGGCGCTGGGGGCCGAGGCCATGCTCTTCAACTGTTCCCGCCCCGAGGTCATGGGCGCGGCCCTCGCCGCAGCGCGTGCCGTTGCACCGGATCTGCCCCTTGGCGTCTATGCCAATGCCTTTGACGAATCCCAGGACGAGGATGGCGCGGCCAACGAGACCGTCTCCACCATCCGCGCCGACCTTGATCCGCCGCATTACTGCGGCTGGGCCAAAGGCTGGGCCGCGCAGGGCGCTAGCATCATCGGCGGTTGCTGCGGCATCGGCACGGAACATATCCACCACCTCGCCGATCACCTGGCCCAGAGCCCGGACGATCAGCCCGCCAGCGCCTGACCCAAATCGGCGATCAGATCCTCTTCCGCCTCCAGCCCGACCGAGAGGCGGAAGAGCCCGTCACCCGCAAAGCGTCGGTAATCGGCCAACCCCTCGCCCGTCAGACGATAGGTGCCCCGGATCATCTCTTCCGTGTCCAGAAGGGTCACGATGCTGCGCTGGTGGCCAAGGGAAAAGGCGTAATGCACCACCTTCAACCGTGCCGCCAACTGCCGCGCCATCGCCTGGGGATCGGCCGTGCGGAAGGCGATCACCCCGCCCGGCAGGTCCATCTGCCGCCGCGCCAGCGCATATTGCGGATGCGACGGCAGGCCCGGATAGATCACCGCCTTCACGGCGGGAAGAGCCTCAAGGAAGGCCGCGATCCTCAAGGCGCTCGCATTGATCTGCCGCATCCGCGGAAACAGCGTGTCCATGCCGCGCAGGATCAGCCAGGCGTTCGCAGCCGACAGCGCCCCGCCCAAATAGACCCCCGCCCGGCCCCGGATCCGCGCCGTCAACGCCTTCGATCCGGCGACGACGCCGCCCAATGCATCGCCGTGCCCGTTGATGAACTTGGTGAGCGAGTGGACGACCAGATCCACCCCCAGATCCAGCGGACGGGTGGCGACCGGAGTCGCCAATGTGCTGTCCACCGCGACCAGCGCGCCATGATCATGGGCGATACGGGCCGCCTCCGCCAGATCGGTCAGCCGCAGGATCGGGTTGCAGGGGCTCTCGCAATACACCAGCCTCGTATTCGGCCGCAGTGCCGCCCGCAGCGCATGCGGGCAGGACAGGTTCACCGGCGTCACCTCGATTCCAAGATCGGGCAGGATTCCACGCGCCAATTCGGCCGCGCCCGCATAGGTCACGTCGCTGATCACCAGATGGTCGCCCGCCTTGAGCAGCGTCAGGAATACCCCCGAGATCGCGGCCATGCCCGTGGCGAAAGCCACCGCCCCCTCGGCCCGCTCCAGCGCCGCCATGCGATCTTCCAGCGCCCTGACGGTGGGGTTCGACCAGCGGGCGTAGGTATAGGGCTCATCCGCGATATCCCCCAGTTCGGCGGCCGAAAACGCGCCCTCGCCGGGGGTGACCAGATGGTTCACCGACATGGAGATATCCGGCTGGATCGAGCGGGTCTGCGGCGGAATGGTCAGCCCCGCGTCGAGGGCAAGCGTGGCAGGACGCGCGGATTCGGGCAGGTTCGGCGGTGGGGGCATTGCGTGGTTCCTGAGGGTTCTCCCCCGGGATAGCCCGGATGCCATGCCGCCAGACGGCGTATCCCGCGCCCGGAATGACCGATGGCCGCGTTGCGGCATCCACTTCCGCCGCGAAACGGATCATTCTTCCGCCAGGGGAACCTCGAGCCCCACCTTCTCGGCGCGCAGAACCACATTGGTGGTCATCCGGCGAATCAGCGGATTGTCCCGCATCAGGGCCGCGGCGATCATGTCGTAGGCCTCGACATCCGAGGCAAGGATGATCGCGACCAGATCGAAGCCGCCCGTCACATAATAGAGCTGCTGGACATGATCGCAGCCCTCTGCCCACCGCCTCAGCTTCTGCAAGGCCCCGTAGTTTTCGCGCTCGATCTCCAGCCCGGCGATAAAGGTCATCGTCCCCGCAATCGCCTTGGGATCAATAACCGCGACCTCGGCACGAATGACGCCTGCGCTGCGCAGCGCCCGAAGTCGGCGCTGGACCGCGGATGCCGACAGACCCACCGTTTCGGCGATGGCCTCGGCCTTGCTCGCGCAATCCCTCTGGACGATCGCGAGGATTTTTCGGTCGAGATGATCCATGATGCGCCTCCCCGGATCCTCTATTGTGAACGGTCTGGAACATATTGAAAATACTGATCGTCGAGCGCCCAGGGCAGAATGATGGTCCTGGATCGGATCTTCGTCCCCATTTCCGTCCATGGCTTCACCAAACCCAAGCGGACCGAACGCACCGGCTTTCCCGAAGACCATCTGCCCCCATCCTGGACAGCGCCATGTTCGACTTCAGCGGCGGGGGGAGCGAGATGTCGGCGCATCTGCCGATCATCTAACCACGCTCGGCAATGCGCAGGCGTACCGGCTCTTCGAGCGGATCGGGGTCGAGCGGATCTATCAAGGCGGCTTTGTTGCGCTATTTCTCTGACTTGCGGAATCATGTTTTTGGGTCAGGGGTTTAGGATAGGCATATGAGCAAGGCCGTCCCCCTTTTCCGCACGACGAACTGGTCCAGCTACGGCCAGGCTCTGAAGCGCCGCGGCTTGCTGCTGGTATGGCTTGACCTGCAGATGTCATGGTCTGCGGCCCCGAGCGGCAAGGCGGGTCATCCTGAGAGGTTCTCGGCGGCGGCCATTCAGTTCTGCCTCTCGATCAAGGTGCTGTTCGGGCTGCCGCTCCGTCAAACGACGGGGTTTGTGGAGACCCGTATCTCACCCCTAGGTCATGTTAACAAATGGCGTAGCCATAGCCTGATGCAAGCGACGTCCTTTTGCGCCCGCCGCATGATGATGGGCGCGGATCACTGTGCTATCGACCATCTAGAACTTGTCCGGCGCAACCCCAGCGTGGTTCAGCGCATCCAGGATGTCCTCCCACAGCCCCGCGAGGGTCCAGCGGCGGAACTGGCGGTAGACCGACGATCACTTGCCGAACTCCTCCGGGAGATCCCTCCACGGCGCGCCGGTTCTCGAGATCCAGAAAACTCCATCCAGAACAAGATGATGATTGGAGCACTTGCGCTCATTCGGATGCCGGACCGCACGGATGACCCGCTCGAAGAAGGCCGACTCGTCGTCGGATATCAGATTGCGCGCCAAGATCAGCTCCCATCCAGAGATGATCTTGAATCACAGGGCGACGAGCACTGGAAGCCTGGTTGTCAACACGCCCTAGATGGAAAGATCATGGAAGGCGCCGCATGCAGGAATGACAAAGCTGAAACACGCCAACGGGAAATGGCACGCGGGAATTCAAATTGCTGGACCAGAATGGCAGTGCCATGCAACCAAGGCCACCTTTTCTATCTGATGGAGGAATCGCCATGCGACCCGGTCGCACCCACACCCAGTCCCTGACCCTGACGCGCCGCGCTCTCGGCACCCGGCTTGCCGGTGCCGCCGCTGCGATCAGCTTTGGGAGCGGTGCCGCGGCCAGCACCTTGGCGAACCCGGTGCCGCTCCTCGACCTCGATCTGCGCGATGCGGCCCTGCGAGGTCTGGCGCTTGCGGGCCATCGCGGCGACCCCGTCGTTGCCGCCGCAGCCAATGCGGCCATCGAGCGGCTGTCGCAGACCGATCCCGAGGGCGCGATTCTCGCCAGACTCTACCAGGCGCTGGATGTGCGCCCGGCGCAGTATTGGCCGGAGAGCGTACCCGAAGCAGCTGAGGCCGACCTTACCGCGTTGCACGCGGCCATCCGTGCGTGCCAGCCGGTATCGTTCGGCTACACCGACCTGTCCGGGAACGAGACGGCACGCAGGGCCCTGCCTCTGGCACTGGTGCATCCGCCGCAGGGGGTGAAGCTGCTGGCCTGGTGCGAGGAGCGCAACGACTTCCGCCAGTTCTTCGTCCGAGCCATCAAGGGGCTCACCCTGTGCCCGGGCGACTTCAGCGAGGATCGCCTGGCGCTGTTGGAAGGCTTACTGGAAAAGGAAACCCGGCGGGCCTGACACCCCGCGCCTCTGCCGCGGTCCGGCAGAGGCGCGGCTACCGTCGACGGGCTGCAAGTTGGGATGGCTCCTCCGTAGGCGAGCTCCTTGGCGTCTCGCTGGGAAACCACCTCCGTCGGATCGTGATTCCGGAACCCGCTGATCGGACACAGAAAGGCCGACCGGATATCTCGATGTCGGTGAACCATCTGGTCACTGCCGACGAGGGTGCGTTTTCGGCCGCCGAACTCGGGAATATCGCGGATGCTATACCTACGCCCGCCGGTCGAACCCCACCGTCAGGGCGGTGGAAGATCGCATGGCGGCGCTGGAACGGGCCGAGGGGGCGGTGGCTTTGTTTCCTTCGGCGAGTGGTTGCTACCTGGCTTTTCTGACCAAAACACCTCAAGCGACCGAACCCTGTGCTACCCCGCCCCGCATACGTTCTGGGCGCGGTAGGAACCACGGGAGGGGGCGGATTGCGGGCCTCAGGACTGATCAGGCGCCAAGCGAAGCTCCACCTACGCCCCCGGTCGGGGCGGGCAACATGCTGAACGGATCTTGCAGGGCTTTGGCGGCATCCTGCAGGCCGACGGTTATGCCGGATACAACCGCCTGATCGCAGCGGACCGGGCATCCAGTTGGCGCATTGCTGATGGGTTAGATGCCACAAGCTGCTGGGACAGCGCCTGTCCGCGCGGGACTTCGATCGTCAGGTCGCGGAGTTCCAAGTTCGCGTCGCCATCCTGAACAGCTTCACCGCGCTCGGCACACCCATCACGGATGGTCGCGGGATAGGCCAGGCCGGGGAAAGTGAAAGTCTGACCCTCAGCCGATTTGGGCAACACAGTCGGTCGGCGTCATTCCCTGTCCACCCCGCTCCGCCATGCCGCTGCACGTCCGAGGAGATGCGCGCCGATGGGGGCGGTCAGGAAGATGAAGAGGATCGCGAAGACGGCCCGCGTCACCGCGCTGACATGTCCGATATCGACCGCCGCCGCCACAAGCGCCAGCGCCCCCGCGAACGAGGCCACCTTGGAGGACGCATGCATCCGGGTCAGCACGTCGGGGAAGCGCAGCACGCCCACCGCCGCGACCAGTGCGAAGCCGCCCGCCAGCAGGGCGAGGATGCCGGTGATCACCTCAATCATCGCGGTCGCTCCTGCGGGCGAGGCGCTCGGCATAGCGCGCCAGCGCCACGACCGAGACGAAGCTGACCAGCGCCAGCGCCACGGCGATGTCGAGATAGCCCTCGACCTGCGCGCGCACGGCGAAAAGCCCGCAAAAGCCGATGATGGCCGAGGTCATCATGTCGAGCGCAACCACCCGGTCGGCAAGGCTGGGGCCGCGCCAGAGCCGCACGAAGCCCAGCACGATCGCGACGGCGATCAGGGTCAGGCCGATGTTCAGGCTGTGGCCAAGGAAGTCGGACGGGCTCATCAGCGGAAAACCTCCCTCACGCGGTGCTCCATGCCGGATTGCAGGTCGGCGATCAGCGCCTCGGCGTCTTCGGCATAGATGGAATGGATGACGAGAAAGCTTTTGTCCTCGGCCACGTCCAGCGTCAGCGTGCCGGGCGTCAGCGTGATAAGATTGGCGAGGACGAAGATTTCCAGATCGCTTTTCGGGCCGATGGGCAGGTTCACGATGGCCGGATGCAACCCGGGTTCGCGCGCGATGCAATCGCGGGCCACCATCAGGCAGGATTTCGCCAGCTCCTTGAGGAAATAGAAAAACAGCACCACGGCCATCGGCAAGGCGCGGAAATAGCGCGCCTCCTCTTCGTTGCCGACCAGCCTACGGGCGAACCACAGGGCGGCGAAACCGAACAGGAACCCGCCCAGAAGGTCGAGCGGCGCGAAACTGCCCCAGAGCGCGCCCCAGACGATGGCCAAAAGCACGTTCATGGCAAGGAAGGTCATGGCGCATCCCCCCGCAGCACGGTTGCGACATAGGCCGAGGGATCCAGCAACTGCTCGGCGCCGATGGTGGCGAAGGTGACGAAGGGTTCGGGGGCCAGCCCGATCAGCACCGTCATCAAAGCCAGCGCGATGATCGGCGCCAGCATGAGCC
The DNA here is from genome assembly GCF_042762395.1 of Pseudogemmobacter sonorensis. NCBI lineage: Bacteria > Pseudomonadati > Pseudomonadota > Alphaproteobacteria > Rhodobacterales > Paracoccaceae > Pseudogemmobacter > Pseudogemmobacter sonorensis. Next base: position 91,623 of record NZ_JBEFZE010000004.1, on the reverse strand, counting down.
AGCGGGGGCGGGCCGGGATCTCGGACAGCCGGGGCGCGCGGCCATCGGGATGGGCTTTCCAGAACGCCTCGGCCCAGATCTTGGTCATCGAATAGATGGTCAGGAGCCCGGTCAGCAGCGCCGCTAAGGCCACCAGCCCCAGGCCCAGATCCAGCGAGGCCTTGACCAGCACGTATTTCGCCCAGAAGCCCGACAGCGGCGGAAAGCCCGCCAGCGAAAAGGCCGGGATCAGAAACAGCACCGCCAGCAGCGGCGCAGAACGATAGAGCCCGCCGATGGCATAGAGGTCGGAACTGCCCGTCAGCCGACGCGACACGCCCGCGATCAGGAAAAGGTTGGCCTTCACGATGATATGGTGCAGCAGGTAGAAGACGCCCCCCATCAGTGCCAGCGGCGTCATCAGCGCCAGCCCCAGCACCATGTAGCCGATCTGGCTGACGATGTGGAAGGACAGGATCTTGCGGAAGTCGCTCTGCGCCGCGGCGCCCAGCACGCCGGTGATCATGGTCAGGCAGGCGGTCCACAAAAGGATCTCATGCGTCCAGCCCTGATCTCCGACGAAGATCAGCGTGAAGACCCGGATCAGCGCATAGACGCCGACCTTGGTCAGCAGACCGGCGAAGACCGCCGAGACCGCGTAATGCGGCGTGTGGTAGGAGGCGGGCAGCCAGAAGAACAGCGGAAAGACCGCCGCCTTCAGGCCGAAGCCGATCATGAACATCATCGCGATCACGGTCATCAGCCCCTGATCGGGATGGGCGGCCACCGCGCCGCGCAGATCGGCCATGTTGAGCGTGCCGGTCGCGCCATAGGTGAGCCCCGCCGCGCAGAGGAAAAGCACCGTCGAGATCAGGTTCAGCGTGACGTATTTCACCGCGCCGTCGATGGCCTTTTTCCGCCCGCCGATCACCAGGAGGCCGAAGGACGAGATCAGCAGCACCTCGAACCAGACATAGAGGTTGAAGAGGTCGCCCGTCAGGAAGGCGCCGGTGACGCCGCCGATCAGCGTCTGAAAGAGCCCGTGCCAGCCCATGCGCCGCGAGGTCTGGCCGACCTCTGCCATGGCCCAGACCGCGACGGCAAGACCGATGATCGCGGTGATCAGCACCATCGCCGCGCTCAGATAATCGGCCGCCAGCGTGATGCCGAACGGCGCGGCCCATGCGCTCATCTGTGTGGCGACAACCCCGTTGTCGAGAACGACCAGCAGGAGCCGGACCGCCAGAACCAGAGAGACCGCCGCGCCCGCGACCGAGATCCAGCCCGACCCCCGGCGGCCCCGCAACATAAAGGCCAGCGCCGCCGTCACGAACGGCGCAAGGATCGGCAGAGCAAGGGTCCAGCTCATCTCTCGCCCTCTTCGGGTTCGGCCAGCCGCATGCGGTCCACCTCCAGATGGCCGAAGCTCCGATAGGCCCGGATCGTCAGCGCCAAGGCGAAGGCGAAAAGGCCAAAGCCGATCACGATGGCGGTCAAGAGCAACGCCTGCGGCAGGGAATTGGCCATGTCGTGGCCGGGCAAGGCGCCGCCCGCCTCCAGCAACGGCGGCGCGCCCTCGGTCAGACGCCCGGCGGCGAAGATCGCGAGGTTGACCGCGTTCGACAGGAGCAGCAGCCCGAAGAGAAAGCGCAAGAGGTTCCCCGACAGCATCAGCCAGACCGCGCAGGCGGTCAGGATCCCGGACAGGAGCGCGAGAACGGTTTCCATCAGAGCGTCTCCTCCAGCGCGAAAACCAGCGTCAGGATGCCGCCCACCACCGCCAGATAGACGCCGATGTCGAAGAGCAGGACGCTGGAAATCTTGTAGCCCGCGATCTCGCCCCAGATGCCTGCGAAAGGCTCGACACCCAGCGGCAGCGCCATCAGCCCTGCCGCCAGCGCGCAGACCAGCCCCAGCGTGCCGATGGTGCGCGGATCGACATGCAGGGCGCGCCGCGCCTCGGCCACGCCGCTGGCGAAGGCATGGATGGCAAAGCCGCAGGCCGCGATCAGCCCGCCGATGAAGCCGCCGCCCGGCGCGTTGTGGCCGCGCAGCAGGACATAGAGCGAAAAGATCAGAAACAGCGCGATCAGGAGCCGCGCGCCGGTGGACAGGATCAGGGATTTCATCGCCGCGCCCTCCCCGACCTGCGCTTGAGCACGGCATAGGCGCCGAGCGAGGCCAGCAGCACCACGGTCAATTCGCCGAAGGTATCGAAGGCGCGGAAATCGACCAGGATCACGTTGACGATGTTCAGCCCATGCGCCAGCAGATAGGAGTTTTCCTCGAAATAGCCGGTGATATGGCGGTCCAGCGGATGCACGGTGATCGCCAGCACCGTCAGCGTCATGCACAGCCCCACCGCCCCGGCGATCACCGCATGGCGCAACTGCTGCGATCCGGTCCGGCGCTCCACGATGCCCGGCAGGCGCAGCATGGCGATGCCGAACAGGACGGCCGACAGCGTCTCGACCATCAGCTGCGTGGTCGCCACGTCCGGCGCGCCGAAGAAGATGAAGATCAGCGCCACACCGATGCCGACGGTGCCGATGCCGCCGATATTGGCGATGCGCGAATGCGGCGTCATGGCCAGCGCCGCCCCGGCGACGATGAAGCCCGCGATGATCCAGACCAGCAGCGAGGCAGAGAGATCCAGCGCCAGCACCGGCCGCTTCACCGCCAGCGTTGCGCCCAGCACCAGCGCCAGCACGATGAAACTGGCCGCCAGATACTGCGTCAGCCGCCCGGTCTGGATCAGCCGCGCCTGCCAGCAGGCAAAGGCCCGGAAGGCGTCGAGAAAGCGGTCCCAGCCCGGATCGAACGCGGGAAGCCGCGCCAGCAGGGCGGCGATCCCGCCGCGCAGCCGTTCCCGCGCCAGATAGATCAGGGTGCCGAGCGCGAAGGTCGCAAGGCTCAGGACCAGCGGCAGGTTCACCCCGGCCCAGAGGTGCAGCGCGGCGGCGCGCGGCTGGCCGAGGCTGCCCGTCACCGCCGCATCCACCATCGGCTGCACCAGCCCCGCGCCAAGGCCAAAGACAAGCCCCAGCCCGCCAAGAACCAGCGGTCCCGTCAGCATCTGCCACCCGGCCTCGTGCGGCGCATGCGGGGTCTTGCCCTCGGCCCCCCAGAAGGGTCGCAGCGCCACCACGCCCGCCACCGCGAACATCAGTGCATTGGCCGCCACCACGCCCACCGTGACCAGCACCGAAGGCGCCAACGTGGCCGATCCGGCATAGAGCAACTCCTTGCCGATCCAGCCGATCATCGGCGGCAACCCGGCCATCGAGGCCCCGGCCAGCGCCGCCGCCAGCGCCGTCAGCGGCATCGCGCGGCGCAGCCCGCCCAGCAGCGCCACGTCGCGGGTGCCGGTGCCATGGTCGATCGCGCCGACCACCATGAACAGCGCCGCCTTGTAAAGCGAATGCACGATCAGGAAACTGACCGCCGCCGTCAGCGCATAGGGCGTCCCGCCCGCCAGAAACAGCGTGATGGTCCCCAGCGCCATCAATGTCGTATAGGCCAGCGCCGTCTTCAGGTCGGTCTGGCGCAGCGCCAGAACCGAAGCCATCACCGCCGTCACCAGCCCCACCGTGGTCAGCATGACCGTCCAGGCGGCGGTATCGCCCAGCGCCGGATGCAGTCGCGCCAGCAGATAGACCCCGGCCTTCACCATCGTCGCCGAATGCAGATAGGCCGAGACCGGCGTCGGCGCGGCCATGGCGTTCGGCAGCCAGAAATGGAATGGCACCTGCGCGGATTTGGTGAAGGCGCCCAGCAGCACCAGGATCAGGACCGGCAGGTAGAGCGCGTGCCGCTGCAACCCCTCGCCCGACAGGATCTGCGCCAGATCGTAGCTGCCCGAGGCCGTGCCCATCAGGATGAACCCCGCCAGCAGCGCCAGCCCCCCTGCCCCGGTCACCAGCATCGCCTGCAACGCATTGCGCCGCGCCTGCGGATTCTCATGGTTGAAGCCGATCAGCAGATAGGAGGTGACCGAGGTCAGCTCCCAGAACACGAAAAGCGTGATCAGGTCGCGCGCCAGCACCAGCCCCAGCATCGACAGCATGAAGGCGGACAGGAACAGCACGAACCGCCCGAACTGCGGGTGATCGCCCATGTATCCGGTGGCATAGAGGAAGATCAGCGCCCCGACGCCTGCGATCAGCAGCGCGAAGATCAGCGACAGCCCGTCGATCAGGAACCCCAGCGAAATGCCCAGAGACGGCGCCCAGCCCCAGGTGACAAGTGCAGGCTCGCCCGCCTGCACCTGCGGCAGCCAGGTGGCAAATGCAATCACCAGCGCAAGGGCCACCAAGGCGGCACCATATCCCCATGCCCGACCGGCAGGTGGTCCAGAAGTCTCGGATATCATCAGGTTTCCTGCCAGTGCACACGGGCCGCAAAGACCGCTCCGACTTGGTTACACATCCGTGATACGAAACAGAAATAGAAAATCATATTGCCGGTTATAGCTATCAGATATAAGACCGCCGCATGCCCACCCTTCAGCAACTGCGGTATCTGGTCGCCATCGCCGACACGCTGAGCTTCAGTCGCGCCGCCGAGATCTGCCGCGTCGCCCAGCCGACGCTGAGCATCCAGCTCAAGGAACTCGAAACCCGGCTCGATGCGCGCCTTGTGGAACGGACCCGCGCGCGGGTCATCGTGACCCCGATCGGCCAGGAGGTGGCCAAGCGTGCGCGCGCGATGCTGGCCGATCTCGACGACATCCGCGAGATCGCGCGCCGCGACGATCCCGCCGCGCCCCAGGCCGTGCTGCAGATCGGCGTGGTCCAGACCGTGGGCGCCTATGTCCTCTCCGTCGCCATGCCCGGCCTGCGGCGGGCCTTTCCCAATATGAGGATCCATGTGCGCGAGGAGCGCCGCGACACCCTTTTGCGGCAGCTCGCCGATGGCGTTCATGACGTGATCCTGTTGCCCGAGGAGGTCGAGCGCCCGGATCTGGAGTGCCACCGGCTGCTGTGCGAGCCGCTGATGGTGGTGCTGCCTGCCGATCATCGTCTGGCGGGGCAGGGGAGCATCGCACCCGAAGACCTTGCGGGAGAGACCATCCTGACCATGGAACGCGGCCACCGCCTTCACGATCAGATCGTCCGGCTTTGCGCGGATGTCGGCGCCCATCACGCGCGCGACTACGAAGGCACCACGCTGGATACGCTGCGCCAGATGATCGCGCTCGGCATGGGGGTATCGCTGCTGCCCGCGCTTTACGTCCGATCGGAGGTCATACGCGAACAACTCGTCGTCGCCCGACCGATGTCGGCCCGTGTGCCGGTCAGGCATATCTCGCTCATCTGGCGGCACAATTCGGCGCGCGGCCCGACTTACGCCGCCATCGCCGAGAACCTTCGCATGTCGCTGGGGCCCTGGGCCGCACCGGAGGCCGACTGAAGCGGCCCCGGGCACCGGCCAGCACCGTTTCCTGGCCGGGAAGATTGTCAGAAGCTTATGCCGAGCGCGAGCCCGCCCAGCAGATAGATGGTGGCGGTGATCAGCAGAACCCCGATCACGTTCAGCACCGCGCCGCCCCTGGCCATCTGCCCGATGGTCACCGCGCCCGATCCGAAGACGATGGCATTCGGCGGCGTGCTGACGGGCAGCATGAAGGCGCAGGTCGCCGCCAGCGCCGCCGGAACGGCCAGCATCAGCGGATCCACCCCGATCCCCATCGCCACACCGCCCAGAATCGGCACGAAGGTCGCTGCCGTGGCTGCGTTGGAGGTGACCTCGGTCAGGGACAGGATGATGCCGATGACTGCGGCCACCAACAGAATGCTCTGCAGGACGCCGAGCCCGGCGACCTGGGCCCCGAACCAGTCGTCGAGCCCCGATGCGCCCACCGCCGCCGCAAGGCTCAACCCGCCCCCGAACAGCAGCAGGACGCCCCAGGGCAGGCCGTCCTCGGCGTCCTTCCAGGTCAGGATCATGCGGGTCTTGCCCTCGGCGGGCAGGATGAACATCAGAACGAGGATGATCCGCCGCGGCTGCACGCCGATCCGGGCGATGGTCAGAAGCGCGATGCGGCGGTGCAGGTTCCATTTCTCCATGGCGATCGCGATGGGAAAGCCGCCGAGGAACAGAAAGACGATCGGATTGGCATAGGCGCTGGTCGCCTGGCCCACGCTCATCCCCGTCAGTGCGGGGAAGAGGATGATCGGGATCAGCGAGGTTGCGGCAAGGGGGATCGCCTCGGTCATCCACCAGATCGCCATCAGCGTCGCGATGGCTGCGACTGCGCGGGCGTCGGCGCTCAGCCCTTCCGCCCCACCCAGCAGCGCATAGACCACGAGTGCGACCAGCACCCCCGAGGCCGCGCAGAATGCAGATGCTGTGATCCCGCCAGGGGCGTTGCTCGTTATACTGAACCCTGATGATGCAGTTCCGGCCTGTCCGCCACCCGATGATCTCCCTGTCGCATATGCCCGACGGGCAAACCCGGCTCCGCCCGCCCATCGGCCCTTCTTGAAGGCGCGACGGACGAAGGCAAGGGCCGGGAGCGGGCGTCGCGCGGCTTTCCGACCCGCGCCCGCCCTCGACCCCCGCAGGCAAGAGCCCGATGAAGAAAGCGAAATCGGCTTTGGATGGCGACTTTGGGCAAACCGGGCCCGGCCTCGGGCCGGGCCACATGGTACGAGGTCATCGCAGCTTGAACCGCGTCCGGCGCGGCGGGGAAGACCACTTGGCTCCTGCCACCAGCCCCCGTAAGATGAGGGAAACCGGCCCAGTTCATCATGCAGAATACCAAGCCCGAACACAGACCCTCTGGAAAAAGCGATGCCGCCGAAACGCCGACGCGCAGCCAGACGCTTGTCCGCGGGTTGAACATCGTCAATGCCGTGGCCGATGCCCCGGCGAGTATTGCCGAGATCGCCATGGCGACCGGGCTGACTTATGCGACCGTTCACCGGATCGTCTCGGTCCTGGTCGAGCAGCGATATCTCAAGACCACGGACGCGCGCCTGGTTGCGCTTGGCCCGCGCCTGATCGAATTGGGTTTTGCCGCACATGCCCAGATGGATCTGGTAAGGCAGGCCCGGCCCTGGCTTGAGACGCTGGCACGAAAAACCCGCGACACGATCCATCTGGCCAGGCTTGAGGATGGAGAGGTCAGCTATCTCGACAAGCTGAGCGGGACGCGCGCGGTGGAAATCTCGTCGCGCATCGGCGGCCGCAAGCCCGCGATCTCGACCGGGGTCGGAAAGGCGCTGATCCTCGACCGCAGCAATGCGCAGTTGACCGAAATGTATCGCCGCGACCATCACCTGATGAACTATCCGATTCCCCTGGAGGAATGGTCCCGGCGAATGGAGTCCTATCGAACCGGGGATTACGCTTTCGACCTTGGCGAGGACGAAGCCTCGATCCGATGCGTCGCGGCGCCGGTTCGCGACGCCACACGCCGGATCATCGCATCGATTTCGGTCTCTTCCACGGTGGATTACATGGACGAGACGCGGATGCGCGCCCTTGTCGACGAGGTTCGGAGCGCCGCCGCCGGAATCTCGGCGAACCTGGGTTATCATGGGCCCCGGGGTTGAGGGTTCCGGTCAGATAACCTTGCCGGGATTCAGGATTCCCTTGGGGTCCAGCATGGCTTTCATGCGGCGCAGCAGATCCAGTTCTTCCGCCGTGCGGCTGTAGGAGAGCCAGGGCTTCTTGTGCAACCCGATCCCGTGTTCGGCCGAAACCGATCCGCCAAAGTCGCGGATGATGTCATAGACGATGGCTTCGATGCCGTGACCTGTCGGATCGACCTGCTCGATGGGGCCGGCCACAAGATGGATGTTGCTGTCCCCGGCGTGGCCGAAAAAGATGAATTGCAGATCGGGGAAGCGCGCAGCCAGGGCGGCGCGGATGGTCCCGACGCAATCGCCGATCCGGGCGAGGGGAACGGATACGTCGAAATTGATCGTCGTCGCCCAGCGGGACAGGATTTCGGCCACGCCATCGCGCAGGCTCCAGAAATCCTCGACCTCGCGCCCGGACATGGCGAGCGCCGCATCGATTACCAGGCCCTCTTCGAAAGCGCTTTCCAGCATCGACTGGAAATCGTCGCGATCGTGATCGGGATTGGCGCCTTGCATCTCGATCAGGGCATAGAGCGGATGGCCCTGGGCAAGAGGCGGGCGGCGACCGGTTTCCGCCAGAACGGCGCGGTAATAGTCGGCCCACATCAGTTCGAATGCCGTCACCCGCCCGGAAAGGGATTTCTGCGCATGGGCCAGAAGACCGGCCGCCTGGTCGAAACCCGCCAACGCGACCAATGCCGCATTGGCCCCCCCGACCCCCGGATGCAGGCGAAGAACCGCGCGGGTGACGACGCCGAGGGTGCCCTCGGAACCGATGAAGAGGTGCTTCAGGTCAAGCGCGGCATTGTTCTTGGGCATCCGGTTCAGCATCGAAAGAACCGTGCCGTCGGCCAGCACCACCTCCAGGCCCAAGACCAGATCGCGCGCCATACCGTAGCGGATCACCCGGTTGCCGCCGGCGTTGGTGGCAATATTGCCGCCGATCTGTGCCGAGCCGCGTGCGCCCAGGTCGAGCTGGAAGCTCCGACCATGCGCAACGGCGGCTTCTTGCAGGGTCTGTAGCACGCAGCCGGCCTCCACCACCATCAGCCCCGAGGCGGTGTCGATTTCCTCGATCCGGTTCATCGCGGCAAGCGACAGCAGGACCGCGCCCTCGGACGCCACCGCGCCGCCGGCAAGCCCGCTGCGGCCGCCCTGCGGAACGACCGGCACGCCGACTTCATGGCAAAGCCGCAGGACGGAGGCGACTCGTTCCGTATCGGGGGGCGCAACCAGCGCGAGCGGTCGACCACCGACCTCGGCGCTCCAGTCATGCAGGGATGATTCCGGGATCTCGTCGCCGACAAGGATCGGAGCCGGGGCGACGGCTTGTGCAAGCCGCTCAAGAAAAATGATTAAATCATTTTCAGACATGATTTCCTCCTCGATGCGATCATTTGCGGTCATGGCATTTATTTTCAAATACTGCAAATAATTTGTAATATTTGACATCATCCGCGCCTTCCCCCATGAATCATTGCCGGGAGGAGGAGCATGCACGGGCAAGCCGGGCAGGCGCAAATCTCTCACAGTCTGTCTGCGGGGCGCGCCGGAAAGGCCGGACACCCCGCCTTGGGAGGATAAAATGTCGATCTTCATTTCCGTGCGGTCTCCGCACCGCGTCGCCCTGTCCGCAGCCTTGTCGATTGCCGCTCTGGCCGGGCTGGCCGCAGCTCCGGCGCTGGCAGATCCCGATATCCTGTTCCGTGCGGCCCATGCCTCGGCGCCGTCCTCGACCGGGCATCTGGCGCTGGAATTCCTGGACAAGGAACTGCGTGAAAAGACCGAGGGCCGCATCGGTCTCGAAATCTTTCCCAGCGCCCAGTTGGGTGGCGAACGCGAGGCGGTCGAGAATATCCAGTTCGGAAACATCGACCTGACCTTCGTGTCCTCGGCCCCGGTCGCGTCCTTCGCACCGGCCTTCTTCGCCTTCGACATCCCCTTCCTGTTCGATGATCGCGCGCAGGCCTATGCCGCGCTGGACGGCGAGATCGGGCAGGAAATCCTTGCCGGGCTGGAACGCTCGGGCATCGTCGGGCTGGCCTATTGGGAAAACGGCTTCCGCCAGTTGACCACCGGCAACAAGGAAGTGCATTCGCCGGAGGATCTGGCCGGGGTCAAGATGCGGACCATGGAGAACGAGGTCCATATCGCCGCCTGGCGCGCCATCGGCGCCAATCCCGCACCGCTGGCCTTCAACGAGTTGTTCACCGCACTGCAGCAAGGCACCTTCGACGCGCAGGAAGGGCCGATCAACCTGTTCTACGACATGAAGTTCAACGAGGTGCAGAACTATATCGTCAAGACCAACCACATCTATTCGCCCTGGCCGCTGCTGGCGAGCCCGGAGAAGCTGGCCCTGCTCTCGCCCGAGGATCGCGCGATCTTCGACCAGGCCGTGATCGAAGCCACCGCCTACCAGCGCGGGCTGGCGGCCGAGGCCGACGACACCGCCGAGGCCGCGATGACCGATGTCACCTTCATCGACCTGGAACCGGCCGCGAAGGAAGCCTTCGCCGCCAAGGTCGCGCCGATCGTCGATCTGGTGCGCGAGAAGGCCGGGGCCGAACTGGTCGACCGCCTGCTGGCCGCGACCGGCAAGAACTGACATCCGTGAACGGCTCCGGTCATGGCTGGGGCCGTTCCCGTTCAGGCGCCGCCCGCCCATGGCGCGGCCATGGATTTGGGAGGTGACATGATCAAGCTTGTTGACGAACATTTCGAGGAGGCGATCGTCGTCCTCCTGATGGCGGCGATGTCGCTGTTGATCGGATTACAGATCTTCATGCGCTATGTCATGGGTGCATCGCTGTCCTGGTCGGAAGAGCTGTCGCGCTATTTCTTCATCTGGGCGACCTATCTCGGCATCGCCTATGCGGTCCGGCAGGAAGCCCATATCCGGGTGACCATGCTGACAGACATCATGCCGCCGCGCGGCCGCCTGATGATGCGTATCCTGACCCATGTCATCTTCGGCGCCTTTGCCGCCTATGTCATGTATCAGGGCTGGTTCATGGTGGAGAGAACCTTCCGCTTCGGTCAGAAATCGGCCTCGCTGGGCATTCCGATGGGCTACGTCTATCTGGCGCCGCTGACCGGCTTCGCTCTCGTCGTTCTGCGGCTGGCCCAGCGCGTCGTCCTCGACCTGCGCGCCATGGGCAAGGAGGGGACAGCATGATCTCGCTGATCCTTTTCGGGCTTCTGATCCTGCTGCTGCTGATTTCGGTTCCGATCGCGATCTCGCTCGGGATCGCCTCGACCGTCGCGCTGCTCGTCTCGGGCAAGGTCTCGAGTTCCTACGTGCCCCAGGGCCTTGTCACCTCCATCGACAGTTTCCCGTTGATGGCGGTGCCGTTCTTCATCCTCGCGGGCGACCTGATGGGCCAGGGCGGCCTGTCGAAGCGCCTGGTCGATGTCGGGAGGATGTTTTTCGGCCGCTACACCGGCGGGCTGGCGATCATCTCGGTTGTCACCTGCATGTTCTTCGCCGCCATCTCCGGCTCGGGCCCCGCCACCGTCGCCGCCGTCGGCACGATCCTGCTGCCCGCCATGGTCAAGGACGGCTATAAACCCGGCAGATCGGCCGGCCTCGTCGCCAGCGCGGGGTCGCTGGGCGTCATCATACCGCCCTCCATCCCGATGGTGATCTACGCCACCTCCGCCAATGTCTCGGTCTCGAAGATGTTCATGGCGGGTGTCGTCCCCGGACTGCTGATCGGGCTGGCCCTTATCCTCTACGCCTGGTTCGACGCGCGCCGCCAGGGGGTGCGCCCCTCGGCCCAGCGGTTCAGCGGGCGCGAAAAGCTCGCCATCCTGAACGAGGCGAAATGGGCGCTTCTGGTGCCGGTCATCATTCTGGGCGGCATCTATGGCGGTATCTTCACCCCCACCGAGGCCGCGGCGGTCGGCGCGCTTTACGGCTTTGTCGTCGGCGCCTTCGTTTACCGCGAAATCTCGCTCGGCTCGCTCTACCGCATTCTTGCCGGATCGGCACTGACATCGGCCACGATCATGCTGATCGTCGGCACCGCGACGATCTTCGGGCGCGCCCTTGCGATCGAAGGCGTCCCGATGGCGCTCTCCAACGCCATAACGGCGACCATCACGCAGACCTGGCTCCTGCTGCTGGCGATCAACGTGATCCTGCTGATCGTCGGCACCTTCATGGAAACCATCGCCGCGATCATCATCCTGACCCCCATCCTGCTGCCCCTGGCCACAGCCCTTGGCATCAATGCCGAACATTTCGGCATCGTGATGATCGTCAACCTTGCCATCGGCATGGTGACGCCGCCGGTCGGGGTGAACCTCTTCGTCGCCTCGCGCATTTCGGGGCATCCGCTGGAAATCATCGTCCGGGGGGCCTTCGCGCCCCTTGGGGTGATGATCCTGCTGCTGCTGCTGATCACCTATGTCCCCGCCCTTTCGCTGGGGCTTCCCGCCCTCTTCGGCATGTAATCTGTAGGAACCGCCAATGCGCAGAAAACTCAAGGCGCTGATCATCGGCCCCGGCAATATCGGGACCGACCTGTTGATGAAGATGAAGCGTTCGGACTGGATCGAGCCGGTCTGGATGGTGGGGATCGACCCCGCCTCCGAAGGGCTGAAACGCGCCGAGGCGATGGGCGTCAAGACCTGCGCCACCGGGGTGGACGGGGTTCTGGAGCATATCCTCGCCGATGACATCCGCGTGGCCTTCGACGCGACCTCGGCCTATGCCCATGCCGAAAACTCGCGCAAGCTGAACGAGCTGGGCGTGGTGATGGTGGACCTGACGCCCGCTGCCATCGGGCCGTTCTGCGTCCCGCCGGTGAACCTGGCGCAACATGCGCGCGAGTTGCGGATGAACGTGAACATGGTCACCTGCGGCGGCCAGGCCACGATTCCGATGGTCGCCGCCGTCAGCCGGGTGCAGCCCGTCGCCTATGGCGAGATCGTCGCCTCGGTCTCGTCGAAATCGGTGGGGCCGGGCACGCGCAAGAACATCGACGAGTTCACCCGCACCACCGCCCGCGCCATCGAGGCCGTGGGCGGCGCGAAACAGGGCAAGGCGATCATCATCGTCAACCCCGCCGAGCCGCCGCTGCTGATGCGCGACACCGTCCATGTGCTGACAGAAGGCACACCGGACGAGGCGAAGATCACCGAAAGCATCCATGCCATGCTGGAGGATGTCCGCACCTATGTTCCCGGCTACAAGCTGGTGAACGGGCCGGTGTTCGACGGCAACCGGGTCTCGATCTTCCTGGAGGTCGAGGGGCTCGGGGATTTCCTGCCCAAATACGCGGGCAACCTGGACATCATGACGGCGGCCGCGCTGCGCACCGCCGAGTTGTTCGCCGAAGAGGCGGACAAGGGCAATTTCGTGCTGCCGACACGGGGCTGAGGGGAGAACCGACATGACGAACATCAAGGGCCGCGAGGTCACCCTGCACGAGATGAGCCTGCGCGACGGCATGCACCCCGTCCGCCACCAGATGTCGCTTGAACAGATGGTGGCCGTGGCAACGGCCGCGGATGAGGCCGGCCTGCCCTGGATCGAGGTCACCCATGGCGACGGTCTGGGCGGATCCTCGGTCAACTATGGCTTCGCCGCGCATTCCGACATGGACTATCTGCGCGCCGTGGTGCCCCGGATGAAGCGCGCCAGGATCTCGGCCCTGTTGCTGCCGGGCATCGGGACCGTCGACACGCTGAAGGAAGCGATGGATTGCGGCATCGCCGGTGTGCGGATCGCCACCCATTGCACCGAGGCCGACTGCGCCGAACAGCACATCACCCATGCCGCCAGGACCGGGCTGGACACCGTCGGCTTTCTGATGATGGCCCATCGTGCCAGCCCTGAAAAGCTGGTCGAACAGGCGTTGCTGATGGAAAGCTACGGCGCGACCACGGTCTATTGCACCGATTCCGCCGGCTATCTGCTGCCCGAGGGCGTGACCGCGCGGGTCGAGGCGCTACGCGCGGCGCTGCGGCCGGAAACCGGCGTGGGCTTTCACGGCCACCACAACCTCGGGATGGCGATCGCCAATTCCGTGGCGGCGGTGGCGGCGGGCGCGAACCGGATCGACGGCGCGCTGGCGGGCCTCGGCGCGGGCGCGGGCAATGCCGCGACCGAGCAGCTCGTCGGCGTCTTCAACCGGATGGGGGTGGAGACCGGCGTCGATCTGTTCAAGGTGCTGGACGCCGCCGAGGATCTGGTCGTGCCGATGATGGAACGCCCGATCCGGGTCGACCGCAGTTCGCTGATCCTCGGCTATGCCGGGGTCTATTCCTCGTTCCTGCTCTTCGCCGAACGGGCAGAGAAGCGCTACGGCATCCCGGCGCGTGACCTGCTGATGGAAATGGGCCGACGCGGCATGGTCGGCGGGCAGGAGGACATGATCGAGGATCTCGCCCTGACAATGATGAAGGCCGGATCGCGCGCGGGATAGCAACATTGAGCTACTCCCCAACTCTTGGACAGATTTCAGGGTGATTTAAGCTACTGCCTGCACCTGCTGATCGGTTTGGGTTGCGTTGAAGTAGACCACGGCGGGCGGCTGTCCGCCATGGGCAGTATGTGGGCGACGGTGGTTGTAGAAGGTGATCCACCGCCCGATGTCGGCCCGGGCCTGCGATCCTGTTTCCCAGGCGTGCAGATAGACGCAATGAGCTGCTGCCGGTTTCGCGGACACGAAGATAAGATCGTGACCAAGGAACTGGAGAGTGGATATGACGAGACGGAAGTTCAGCCGCGAGTTTAAAGTCGAGGCCGTGAGGCTGGTGACGGCCCGTGGCGTAGCGGTAGCGCAGGCGGCCCGTGACCTTGACGTTGCGGAGAGCGTGCTGCCTCGGTGGATGCGGGAGCTTGCAGCCACGTCGGCGGTTGCGTTTCCTGGGAACGGGCAGATGCGGGCCGATCTGGCCGAGGTTTCGGCTCTGAAGAAAGAGGTCTCCCGGCTCCGGGCGGAGCGTGACATCCTGAAGAAAGCCGCAGCTTTTTTTCGCGCGCGAGGCGATATGAGGTTCGCCTTCATTGCCAAACACCGCCACATCTGGCCGGTCAGCTGGCTCTGTGAGGTTCTTGAGGTTCGCGGTCCGGCTTTCACGCGTGGCTCAGCCGCCCACCCAGCACCCGTGAGATCCATGACGCGAAGCTCGTCGCAGCGATCGAGACGAGCTTCAAGATCAGCGACCGGACCTATGGCGCCCGCCGCGTCTGGCGCGATGTCTTGGAGGAAGGACTGGCCTGCGGACTTCACCGGATCGAACGGCTGATGCGGACCAATGCCTTGCGAGCACAACCCAGGCGTCGGGGAAAGCCGAGGGATGATGGGGAACGGTCGGTGATCGCTAAGAACATTCTCGACCGGGACTTCCAGGCCGACAGGCCGAACCAGAAGTGGCTGGCCGACTTTACCTACATCTGGACCGCGGAGGGCTGGCTTTACGTTGCTGTTGTGCTCGACCTCTCCGACAATGGCGGCGTGATGGTAAGCCAGAAGTGGATGAACAGCGCGACGGTCTCGCCGAAGGTCGCGAGATCTTCGTCGAGCGCGCCGATCTGGCGGCCGAGCTTGTCGAGGCGACGCGACATGGCCGCTTCAAGCTGATCGGCGGAATCACCGGACAGGTAGGACATGACCGCCGCCTCGACGATGGCGGATTTCGAGACCTTGCGGCGCAGTGCCAGCGACTCGATCTGCGGCATGAGCGCGGGGTCGAAATAAAGATTCAGGCGGGTTCTCGTTGTCATGGGCGTGTTCCTCAAAGGTCGATTCCGTCATCGGGGTTCATCGCCACCTGCCGGGCCACCATCCGCATATGCTGGCGCATGGCGCGGGCCTTGGCGGCGTCAACGTCCGGCTCGTCGTCCAGAAACTCGAACTCCTGTTCGGGCGATGGTAGCGGCGCGACGATTTCCTCATGCTCCGGCAATTCCGGCTCGCGGCGCATACCGGCATTGGCGGGGTCGCCTTCGGTGCCATTCCCGGCGGCGGACGTTGTGCCGCCTTTCACCGGGAGGGCTCTGCTCGACCAGTCGTCGGATGCTGGTGCCGTCGTCGAAATAGTGATCGACAGAGCATGAACAACCCTGTTGAGCGCCGTTCATCGCCCGCTCATTGCGGAGTGTTGACCAAAATCAGTTGTCTGGTCCTGCACCAGGATCCTTGTGATCCTGCGCTCCTGCATTTCCGAGATCTCGAACAGCAAACCGTCATGGACGGTCCAGCCAAGTCACCCCGTCCGCGCCAACCTGCTTTTCCAGATCGAAGGTCGAGAGGACGCCGACGCAGGCCTGCCTCGTGCGGCCGACATCATAGGCGGCGGCGCGACTCTCGAAATCCTCCGGAATGCGCCATCGGTCCCCGTCCGCCATGTTGCCAGATATTCCCTCGGTGCATACACCATGGGGGCTTTGTTGCGCTATCCCTCTGAGTGGCGGATTCATGTCTGTGAGTCAGCGGGTTAGATTGACTGCATGAGCAAGCCCGTCCTCCTTTTCCGCACGACGAACTGGTCCAGCTACGGCCAGGCTCTGAAGCGCCGCGGCTTGCTGCTGGTATGGCTTGACCCGCAGATGTCATGGTTCGCGGCCCCGAGCGGCAAGGCAGGTCATCCAGAGGGGTTTTCGACGGCGGCCATCCAGTTCTGCCTCTCGATCAAGGTTCTGTTCGGGCTGCCACTGCGGCAGACGACAGGGTTCGTGGAGAGCCTGCTGGCTCTGAGCGGGCTCGATTGGTCCGTGCCGGACGACACGGATGCTCTGCCGCCGGCAGAAGCACCTGAAGGTGCAGATCCCGTATCGTGCCGCATCCGGGCCGCTGCATCTGCTGGTGGACAGCGCCGACATCAAGTTCTCGGGCGAAGGCGAGTGGCCAGTCCGCAAGCATGGAGCCAGCCGCCGCAGGCAATGGCGCAAGATCCACATCGGTATCGATGCTGAAACGCTCGAGGTGCGCGCCGTCGAGATGACCAGCAACCGCATCGGCGATGCGCCCGTTCCGCCCGGCCTGCTGGCGCAGATCCCGATGCAAGAGCGGATCGGCAGTGTCACCGCCGATGCCATCTATGACACCCCGGGCTGCCATGCCGCCATCGCGGCCCGGGGTGCCGATGCCATCATGCCACCACGACGCAATGCCAGGGCCTGGAAGGGCCACGATCCCGGCCTGCAGGCCCGCAACGAGGCCCTGCGCGCCTGCAAGCGCTTCGGCCGGGCGAGCTGGAAGAAATGGTCCGGATATCACCGACGAAGCCCCGCGTGGAGGCCAGGATGAGATGCCTCGAATTCCTCGGCGAGCGCATCATGGCCAGAGACTTCGACAGGCAGCATGCAGAGGCTCAGATCCGCATCGGGTCGCGGGTTCTCTCGAACCAATGGCGTTCACCTGCTCCACATGAACCGCTTCACATCCCTCGGCACGCCCGAGACTGTCCGAATGCGCTGAAGACAGCCGGGAAAGGGAGACCTGCCGCCTCAATCCGAATTGCGCAACAAGGCCACTGCTGGACCAGTGGCGCATCACCGAACGCGGCCACCACGGGGAGCTTCTGGCCGAGGGCGGTCTTCACGCACGCCTCGGGAACCACCGCGCTAAGGTGGCGGGCTGGCGGATCGGCACCTGAGCCGGGTCCGCCACGGTTCGGCGGGCTCGCGCCGCATCGAGGGCGGAACGGCCGGATCCGGCCCGGGATGTCCATGACGAAGGGCAGGAGGGGCCCGCGCAAGGCCCCCTCAAGCACAATCAGGCGGCGCCGGAGAGGCGCCGTTTCCCTTGCCACCCGGGACGGGCCGCGCCCGGGGGCCGGGCCGTGCGTCTGCGGCCGGGCATGCGGGCGGCGGCACCTTCGCCGTGGTGCCACCCGATCGCCATCGCCCGCCTTCCGATCCTGCGCGACACAAGCCCGGCGCCCTTCTCCAGCCCCTTGACCTCGGCTATGCAAAGCAATCTTCTGGCTTTGCAAAAACGGAGGCCGCCATGCCCACGCAAAAGCTCTACGCCGGGGTCAAGCTGCGCGAGATCCGCACCCGGCTGGTCCTGACCCAGAAGAGCTTCGCCGAGAAGCTGGGCGTCTCGCTGCCCTATCTGAACCAGATGGAGAACAACCACCGGCCGGTTTCGGCGGCGGTGGTGCTGGCGCTGGCGCAGGAATTCGGGCTGGACGTGACCGAGCTGACCGTGGGCGAAAGCGAGCGCCTGGTCTCGGACATGCGCGAGGCGCTGGCCGATCCGGTCTTCACCGCCTCGGCGCCGCCGCTGGCGGACCTGCGGCTGGCGGCCTCGAACGCGCCCGCGCTGGCGCGCGCCTTCCTGGATCTGCACCGCGCCTATCGCCAGAGCCACGAAAGGCTTGCCTCGCTGGATGAGGCGTTGGGTCGTGAAGATACGACATTGAAGCCCTCTCCCTGGGAAGAAGTGCGCGATTTCTTTCACTATTGCGACAATTACCTCGATGCCATCGACCGGGCGGCGGAACGCTTCGCCAGCCCTGTCGGCGGCGCCCGCGATATCGGCGCGCTGGCCGAAGAGGTCCTGCGCCGCTCCGGGATAACCCTGGTCCAAAGCGATATCGATGGCATCCGCCAGTTCGATCCGGGCCAGCGGCGGCTGGTGATCTCGTCTCGGCTGCAGGGGCCGACGAAGCGGTTCCAGCTTTTGCACCAGCTTGCGCTGCTGACCCAGAACGACCTGCTGGAGGCCACGCTCGACCTTGCCCGCTTCTCGACCCCCGAGGCACGCGGCATCGCCAAGATCGGGCTGGCGAACTATTTCGCCGGGGCGGCGCTGCTGCCCTACCGCAGCTTTCTGGAGGCCGCGCGCGAGACCCGCCACGACCTCGAGCGGCTGGCCGACCGCTTCGGCGCCTCGATCGAACAGGTGGCGCATCGCCTCTCCACCCTGCAAAGGCCGGGCGCCAAGGGCATTCCGTTCTTTTTCGTCCGCGTCGACCAGGCCGGCACGATCACCAAGCGCCATTCCGCCACCAGGCTGCAATTCGCGCGCTTCGGCGGGGCCTGCCCGCTCTGGGTCGTGCATCGCGCCTTCGAGACCCCGGGCCAGTTCCTGCGCCAGTTCGTCGAGACCCCCGACGGCGTGCGCTACCTGTGCCTGGCGCGCGAGGTCTCGAAGCCCGCTGGCGCCTTCCTCGCGCCGGTCCGCCGCTATGCCATCGGGCTGGGATGCGAGGTGCAGCACGCAAGCGATCTGGTCTATTCCGACGGGCTGGACGCCCGCGGCCGGTTCGAGCCGATCGGGATTTCCTGCCGCATCTGCGAACGCCCGAACTGCCATCAACGCTCGGTCCCGCCGCTGGAACGGCGGCTGCGGGTCGATCCGAATCAACGCGACCTGCTGCCCTATGCGATCTCGGGCTGACCCCGCCCCCGACAAACGAAACGGGCGGACCCAAAGGCCCGCCCCGCACTCGTTAAGCGCACAACCCGACAGTCAGGGCGTCAGCCCACCTTGATCATCGACCAGATCTGGTCCTTCAACCGGCTGCGCTGGCGGCGCAGCCCCTCTTCATGCTCGTTCGAGACGGCGTCGATGCGGCTTTCGGCCCGGTGAACCTTGTCATTCACCTCGTCATATTCCTCGAGCAGCTTGGCAAAGCGCGCATTCGAGGTTTTCAGCGCAGTGATGGCGTCGGCCTCACCCGGGAATTCCTCTTGCAGCGTATGCGGCGTGTTCGACATCGGGGTTCTCCTTCCACGTTACCCGTGAGAGGTTAAAGCAGGTTTCAGATACCGCTTTGACCTCTATCAATTCACCGCTGATTTTCGCGCCATTCCGGGTTGATCCATGCCGGAAGATTGGACGGCGGCAGAAGGGTCCGGCCAAGGATGTGATCGGCGGCCTTTTCGCCGGTCATGATCGAGGGCGCGTTGAGATTGCCGTTGGTGATGCGCGGGAAGATCGAGGAATCGGCCACCCGCAACCCCTCGACCCCGATCACGCGGCATTCGGGATCAACCACGGCCATCGGGTCGTCGGCGCGACCCATCCGCGCGGTGCCGCAGGGATGATAGGCGCTTTCGGCATGTTCGCGGATGAAGGCGTCGATCTGGTCGTCCGTCTCGACCCCGGCGCCGGGCTGGATCTCGTGCTTCACGAAGGGCGCCATCGGGCTTTGGGCGAAGATCTCGCGCGTGAGCCGGACGCAGGCGCGGAATTCGGCCCAGTCCTCGGGCTGCGACATGTAGTTGAAGCGGATCTCGGGCGCCTCTTCGGGCCGGGGGCCGCGCAGCCGCACCGTGCCGCGCGATTTCGACCGCATCGGCCCGACATGGACCTGGAAGCCGTGCCCCTCGGCCACCGCGCGGCCGTCGTAGCGCACCGCGATCGGCAGGAAATGATACTGGATGTCGGGATATTCGATCCCGGCGCGCGAGCGGATGAAGCCGCAGGATTCGAACTGGTTCGACATGCCCGGACCGCGCCGCAGGAACAGCCATTGCGCCCCCACCCAGGCCTTGCCGAAGAGATTCCAGTAGCGGTAGAGCGTGACCGGCTGGCGGGCGGCGAACTGCATGTAGATCTCAAGGTGGTCCTGGAGATTTTCCCCCACTCCGGGCCGGTCGGCGACCACCTCGATGCCGTGGTCGCGCAGATGCCGCGCCGGGCCGATCCCCGACAGCATCAAGAGCTTCGGCGTGTTGATCGACGAGGCGGCGAGCACCACCTCGGCCCCCGCCCCGATCACCTCGATCCCCCGGCGGGTCTGCAGCTCGACCCCGGTGGCGCGGCCGCCCTCGATCACCACGCGCCGGGCCAGGCCCCGCACCAGCCGCACCCGCCCGGTGGCCAGCGCGGGCCGCAGATAGGCATTGGCCGCCGACCAGCGCCGCCCCTTCCAGATCGTGGCCTCCATCGGGCCGAAACCCTCTTGCCGGTGGCCGTTGTAATCCTCGGTCACCGGATAGCCCGCCGCGCGGCCCGCCGCGATGAAGGCATCGAACAGCGGATTGTCGCGCGGCCCCCGGGTGACATGCAAAGGCCCGTCGGTGCCGCGATACTCCGGCCCCGATCCGCCATGCGCATGCTCCATCCGCCGGAAATAGGGCAGCACATCCGCCGCCGACCAGCCGGTGGCGCCCATCTCGGCCCAGGTGTCGAAGTCGCGGGCATGGCCCCGGACATAGACCATGCCGTTGATCGAGGAAGACCCGCCGATCACCTTGCCGCGCGGCGTGGCAAGGACGCGCCCGCCAAGACCGGGCTCCGGCTCGGACTTCAGGCCCCAGTCGTAGAGGGGCATGTTCATCGGATAGGACAGCGCGCCCGGCATCTGGACGAAGGGCCCGATGTCCGAGCCCCCGAACTCGACCACCGTCACCCGCTTTCCGGCCTCGGCCAGCCGATAGGCCAGCGCGCAGCCCGCCGAACCCGCACCGACGATGACGTAATCCGCCTGCATGCCTTGCATCCCTGTATCTGTTGATGGGCGCGCCGCCCCCGGAAACCGGCAAGAACCCGTCCTGCCCGCCAAACCACGACCAGCCCTCCGCGCGACGCAGCGCCCCGGGGTGGGTGGGCGGGAGGCAGGCCGGGGCGGGTCTCAGTAAGGCGAATCGACCGGGCCGAGGCCCAGATAGACCGATTTCACCTGGCTATAATGCTCGATGGCCGCGCGGCCGTTCTCGCGCCCCACACCCGAGGCCTTGACGCCCCCGAAGGGCGCCTCGACCGGCGTCAGGTTATAGGCGTTGATCCAGCAGGTTCCCGCCTCCAGCCGCGCGATCACCCGATGCGCGCGCGCCAGATCGCGGGTGAACACCCCCGCCGCCAGCCCGAACGCGCTGGCATTGGCGCGGGCGACGACCTCTTCCTCGGTCTCGAAATCCAGCACCGCCATGACCGGGCCGAACACTTCCTCGCGGGCGATCTCCATCCCGTCGCTCACGTCGGCGAAGACCGTGGGGGCGACGAACCAGCCGCCCGGGCGCGCGCCCTCCGGGCCGCCGCCGGTGACCAGCCGCGCGCCCTCGGCGCGGGCGCGTTCGATGAAGCCCCGCACCTTCTCGGCCTGCGCGGCAGAGACCAGCGGGCCCATCTGCACGCCCTCGTCCAGGGGATCCCCAAGCCGGATCGCCGCCGCCCGCTCGGCCAGCCGGGCGAGGAAACGCGCTTTCAGCCCCTTTTGCACGAAGACCCGCGTCCCGTTGGAGCAGACCTGGCCGGCGGAATAGAAGTTCCCCAGCATGGCCGCGCCGACCGCATCCTCAAGGCTGGCGTCGTCGAAGACGATCAGCGGCGACTTGCCGCCCAGTTCCATGGTGACATGGCGGATGCCCGCCGCCGCCGCCTGATAGACCCGCCGCCCGGTCGGCACCGATCCGGTCAGCGAGACCTTCGCCACCCTCGGGTCCGCGACCAGCGCCCCCCCCACCGCGCCGCGCCCCTGCACCACGTTGAAAAGCCCCGGCGGCAGACCGGCCTCGACATAGATCGCGGCCAGTTCCAGCGCGCCGAGCGGCGTCAGTTCCGAGGGCTTGAAGACCATCGCATTGCCCATGGCCAGCGCGGGGGCGGATTTCCAGCAGGCGATCTGGCTGGGATAGTTCCAGGCGCCAAGCCCCAGGCAGACCCCCAGGGCCGTGCGGATCGTATAGACCATGTCGGTGCCCAGCGGGATCGTCTCGCCCGTCACCGTCGGGGCGAGCCCCGCGAAATATTCCAGCGCATCCGCGCCCGAGGGCCAGTCGGCGACCCGGGTCTCCTGGATCGGCTTGCCGGTGTCGAGGGTTTCGAGCCGCGCCAGAGCCTCGCCCCGCTCGCGGATGATCGCGGCGGCGCGGGCGAGCACCCGGCCCCGTTCCACCGGGCGCAGCGCCGCCCATTCCGCCTGGGCGCGCGCGGCCGAGGCCAGCGCGGCCTCGATCACCCCGGGCGTCGCCTCGTGCAGGCGGGCGATCACCTCGCCGGTGCCGGGGTAGAGCACCTCGACCGTGGCCCCGGCCTCGTCCTCCAGCCATGCGCCGTCGACGAAATGGCTTGCCTTCGGCTGCGCCTTCATGGCCCGCCCCCCTTCAATTCGGAATCCAGATGATCCAGCGCCATCGCCGCCGCGGCCACGCCATCGGGTGGGCCGGATTTCAGCACCTCGCGCAGGTAAAGCCCGTCGATCAGCGCGCCCAGCCCCTCGGCGATCCTTTCGGCCCGCGCCCCCGCCAACGGCCGCAGCCCCGCCAGCAGGTTCGAGCGCAGCCGCCGCTGATAGATCGCAAGCAGGCGCCGCGCCTCGGGCTGGGTCTGGGCCATGACCCAGAAGTTCAGCCAGGCCCCCACCGCCTCGCGCCGGAAATTGCCCGGCCCGAACGAGGCCGTGACCACCGCCCGCAGCCGTGCCAGGGGATCGTCCCGGCCATGCAGCGCCGCCAGCGCGCCGCGCACCTCGGCGCCGTAAAGCGTCAGCACATGGCGCATGGCGGCCACGAACATCCCCTCCTTGCTGCCGAAATAGTGATGCGCCAGCGCCGAAGACATGCCCGCGCGCTTCGCGATCTGGCTGACGGTCACGTCAAGCGTGCCGGTGCGCCCGATCTCGACGATCGTGGCTTTGACCAGCGCCGCCTTTCTTATAGGCTCCATCCCGAGCTTCGGCATCTGTCGGACTCATTTTTCTTGCAAACCCGACGAAGCACGAAGTTTACTGACTCGTCAATCAACAAAAACCGCCACAGCCGACAGGAAGCTCTCCATGACCCTTCGCGCCCCCCTCCTCGCCACCACCCTGACCCTTGGCTGCGCGGGCGGCGCGCTTGCCGCCGGTTGCGACACGATCATCTTCTCGGATGTCGGCTGGACCGACATCACCGCCACCACCGCCGCGACCGTGCTGGTGCTTGAGGCGCTTGGCTACGAGACCGAGACCAAGGTGCTGTCGGTGCCGGTGACCTATGCCGGGCTGGCGAACGGCGATATCGACATCTTCCTTGGCAACTGGATGCCGACGATGGAGGCCGACATCGCCCCCTACCGCGAGGCGGGCACGGTCGAAACCGTCCGCACCAACCTGACCGGCGCCAAATACACGCTGGCGACCAATGCGCCGGGCGCCGCGCTCGGCATCGCGGATTTCGCCGACATCGCCGCGCAATCGGGCCCGCTGGAGGGCAAGATCTACGGCATCGAGGCCGGAAACGACGGCAACCGGCTGATCCTCGACATGATCGAGGGCGACCAGTTCGGCCTTGGCGGGTTCGAGATCGTCGAAAGCTCGGAACAGGGGATGCTGGCGCAGGTCGCGCGCAACACCGGGTCCGGGAAGCCCATCGTCTTTCTGGCATGGGAGCCGCATCCGATGAATGCGAATTTCGAGATCACCTATCTGGCGGGCGGGGACGAGGTCTTCGGCCCCGATTTCGGCGGCGCGATCGTGGCGACCAACACCCGCCAGGGCTATGTCGCCGAATGCCCCAACACCGGGAAATTCCTGGAAAACCTGGAATTCAGCCTGGCGATGGAGAACGAGATCATGGGCGCGATCCTGAACGACGAGACCGACCCGGCCGAGGCGGCGAAGGCCTGGCTCGCCGCCAATCCCGAGGCCTGGGCGGGCTGGCTTGAGGGCGTGACCACCAAGGATGGCGCGGATCCCGTGGCCGCCGTCGCCGCCGCGCTGAACTGATCCGCGCGGCCGGGCGCCCCCGCCCCGGACATGCTGCGGCGGGGTGCGCGCCCCGCCGCGCGCAGCGGGGGCACCAAGCCCCGCCCCCACCCAAGGCAGGCAGGTATGGACTGGCTCGACATTCCCAAGATCCCGGTCGGCGCCACGGCAAGGACCGTGGTCGACTGGCTGAAGCGCCATCTCGGCGGGGTCTTCGACACGCTGAGCGAGGGCCTGGGCGGGTTGATCGGCCAGACGCTGAAACTCTTGCAGGCCCCGCCCGAGATCGTGGTGGTGCTGATCCTCGTCGCGCTGACCTGGTGGCTGCAAAGGTCGTGGAAGATCTGCCTGCTGGTCTTCCTGGGCTTTCTCTTCATCATCAACCAGGGCTATTGGAAGGCCACCACCGAAAGCCTGGTGCTGCTGTTCTATTCCTGCATGATCTGCATGGCGCTTGGCGTGCCCATCGGCATCGCCTGCGCCCATCGGCCCCGGCTGCGCGCCGCGCTGGCGCCGGTGCTGGACCTGATGCAGACCTTGCCGACCTTCGTCTATCTGATCCCGGCGGTGGTGTTCTTCGGGCTGGGCATGGTGCCGGGGCTGATCGCCACCGTGGTCTTCGTGCTGCCCGCGCCGATCCGGCTGACCACGCTGGGGATCGCCTCGACCCCGACCGCGCTGACCGAGGCCGCCACCGCCTTCGGTGCCACCGGCTGGCAAAGGCTGGTCAAGGTGGAACTGCCCTGGGCGCTGCCACAGATCATGGTCGGGCTGAACCAGACCATCATGCTTTCGCTTTCCATGGTGGTGATCGCGGCGATGGTGGGGGCGAACGGGCTGGGGATCCCGGTCGTGCGCGCTCTTGGCCAGGGCAACACCGCCCTCGGCTTCGAATCGGGCTTCGTCATCGTCGTCGTCGCCATCATCCTGGACCGCATGCTGCGGGTGAGAAAGAAATGACCACGGCCGCAACCGACATCACGCCCGCCAGCATCGCCCCCGACGACATCGCGGTCGAATTCGACCGCGTCTCGATCGTCTTCGGCGACGATCCCGAGCGCGCCCTGCCGCTGATGGACCAGGGCGCCTCGCGCGCCCGCGTGCAGGAGGCCACCGGCCAGGTGCTGGGGGTTCACGACTGCTCGCTCACGGTCGCGAGGGGCGAGATCCTGGTGCTGATGGGGCTTTCGGGCTCGGGCAAGTCGACGCTTCTGCGCGGGGTCAATGCGCTGAACCCGGTGGTGCGGGGCGAGGTGCGGCTGCACGACGGCGCGCGGATGGTCTCGGTGACCCATGCCGATCCCGCCACCCTGCGGCGGCTGCGGGCCGAACGCGTCGCCATGGTCTTCCAGCAATTCGGCCTGCTGCCCTGGCGCAGCGTGCGCGAGAATGTCGGCCTCGGCCTCGAACTCGCCGGGGTTCCGGCCGAGGCGCGCCGCCCCCGGGTGGACCGCCAGCTCGAACTGGTGAACCTGACCCAATGGGCCGAGCACAAGGTCGGCGAATTGTCCGGCGGCATGCAGCAGCGCGTGGGCCTGGCCCGCGCCTTCGTCACCGAGGCGCCGATCCTTCTGATGGACGAGCCGTTCTCGGCGCTCGACCCGCTGATCCGCAGCCGCCTGCAAGACGAGTTGCTGGAACTGCAATCCCGGCTCCGGCGCACCATCGTCTTCGTCAGCCACGACCTCGACGAGGCCTTCAAGATCGGCAACCGCATCGCGCTGATGGAGGGCGGGCGCATCGTGCAATGCGGCACCGCGCGCGAGATCATCGCCAATCCGGTCTCGGATTACGTTGCCGATTTCGTGGCGCAGATGAACCCGCTGGGCGTGCTGACCGCGCGCGACGTGATGGCCGCGGGCGAGATCGCCACCCCCGCCGGTCGCGAGATCGCGCCGCAAACCCCGGTCCGCGCGGTGATGGAGGCGCTGGCGAGCGGCACCGGCGCGCTGGCGGTGGTCGAAGCCGGGCGCCGGATCGGCACGATCCGCGCCGACGGCGTGCTGGCGCGGCTGCTGAACCCGCGCGGCGGCTGAGCGGCGCGTGTCCCGAGGGGATGCGGGCCGGGCCGGGGCGCAACTCGACCCTCGACCCTCGACCCTCGACCCTCGACCCTCGACCCTCGACCCTCGACCCTCGACCCTCGACCCTCGACCAGCAAGGACCGCCGCGCCGGTCAAGCCTGCACCTGCACACCGCAGGCCGGAACGGGCGCCTGCCTGTTCTGTCAATCCTCGGCTGGCGCGGCCTTTGCGGGCGCCTTCTTCGCAGCCGCCTTCGGCTTCGCCGCCACCTTCTTGACCGAAGCCTTCTTGGCGGTTGCTTTAGGGGCGGGCGCTTTCGTGGCCGAGGCATCCGCCTCCGCCTTGGCGGCCTTCTTCGCGGGCGCCTTCTTCGCCGCCGCTTTGCGGCCTTTCGGCGCCTTGCCCGCCTTCTCGGCCAGCAGCGCGAGCGCCTGTTCCGCCGTCACGGCCTCGGGCGCGATCTCCTTGGGCAGGGTCGCATTCACCTTGCCCCATTTCACATAGGGCCCGTAGCGGCCCGGCATGACCTGGATCTCGCCGCCATCGGGATGCTCGCCCAGGGTTTTCAACGGCTCGGCCGCCGCACCCCGGCCCGGCCCCCGCGCCAGCTTCTGCGCCAGCAGTTCCACCGCCCGGTTCATGCCAAGGCTGAACACCTCTTCGGCATCGGCCAGATTGGCATAGGTCTTGTTCCATTTCACGAAGGGGCCAAAGCGCCCGATCGCGGTTTCCACCGGCGCGCCATCCTCGGGATGCGGACCGATCTGGCGCGGCAGGGACAGCAGGTCCAGCGCGCGCTCCAGCGTCAGCATGTCGGGCGACCAGCCCTTGGGCAGGCTGGCGCGGTCGGGCTTGGGCTGGGCCTCGCTCGCCTCGCCGCGCTGGACATAGGGGCCGAACCGCCCCACCCGAAGCGAGATTTCGTTGCCCGCCTCGTCCTGGCCCAGGATCCGCCCGTCCGAGCCCGCCGCCTCGGCATCGCCCGCGATGGGGCGGGTGTAGCGGCATTCGGGGTAATTGCCGCAGCCGATGAAGGCCCCGCCCGAGCGCGCGGTCTTCAGATGCAGCCGACCCGCGCCGCAGACCGGGCAAACGCGCGGATCGCCACCGTCGGCCCGGGGCGGGTAAAGATGCGGCGCCAGAAAATTGTCCAGCTTGTCAAGCACTTCGCCGATCCGCAGATCCGCGGTTTCGGCCACGGCGGCCGAGAAGTCGCGCCAGAACCGGGCCAGAACCTCCTTGTAGTCGCGCTCTCCGGCCGAGACGTCGTCGAGTTCCCCCTCCAGATCGGCGGTGAAATCGTATTCGACATAGCGGTGGAAGAAATTGGCCAGAAAGGCCGTGACAAGCCGCCCCTTGTCCTCGGGGATCAGGCGGTTCTTGTCCTTCCTGACATATTCGCGGTCGACGATGGTGGTCAGGATCGAGGCATAGGTCGAAGGTCGGCCGATCCCCAGCTCCTCCATCCTCTTGACCAGCGTGGCCTCGGTATAGCGCGGCGGCGGCTGGGTGAAGCTCTGGCTGGCCAGGACGCCCCCGCCCTCGCCCAGAACCGCCGCGGCGATGCGCTCTCCGGCCGACGAATCGCCCGGCGCGCGCGCGGCGATCTTGGCGAAAGCCTCGTTCAGCGCGCCCCGGGCCGGGCTGATCGCCTCGCCCTGATGGATCTGCGGCAGGCGGCCCTCGTCCTCGCCCTCGGCGCCCTGGTCGTCGCGGCCCTGATCATAGACCTTGAGGAAACCGTCGAACAGCACCACCTGGCCGTTGGCGCGCAACGCGACCTGGCCGTCGGGGCTGGCGACATCGACCGCCGTGCGCTCCAGCCGCGCCGCCGCCATCTGGCTGGAGATGGTGCGCTTCCAGATCAGGTCGTAAAGGCGGCGCTGGTCCTCCTCGACGCGGATCCGGCCGGGGTCCAGCGCCATGTCGGTCGGACGGATGCATTCATGCGCTTCCTGGGCGTTCTTGGCCTTGTTCTTGTAGATGCGCGGGCTTTGCGGGACGTAATCCTTGCCGAAGCGGCGCTCGATCTCGGCGCGGGTGGCCATGACCGCCTCGGGCGCCATGTCGATGCCGTCGGTCCGCATATAGGTGATATGGCCCGCCTCGTAGAGACGCTGCGCCGCGTTCATGCACTGTTTCGCGCCCATGCCGAACTTGCGGCTGGCCTCTTGCTGCAGGGTCGAGGTCATGAAGGGCGGCCAGGGGTTGCGGCTGGCGGGCTTCGATTCCACCGCCGCGACCGAGAAGCTGCGAGAAGTGACAGCCTTGACGGCAATTTCCGCCGCCTCAACGGTTGGAATATCGAATTTCTGCAATTTCGTGCCACCGAGGGTGACCAGTTGCGCTTCGAATTCCTGGCCGCGCGGCGTGGTGAAGACAGCTTTCACCGTCCAGTATTCGCGCGCCTTGAAAGCCTCGATCTCCATCTCGCGCTCGACGATCAGGCGCAGGCAGACCGATTGCACCCGGCCCGCACTGCGCGCGCCCGGCAGCTTGCGCCAGAGCACGGGAGACAGGGTGAACCCCACCAGGTAATCCAGCGCGCGCCGCGCCAGATAGGCGTCGACCAGGGCGCCATCGACCTCGCGCGGTTCCTTCATCGCCTTGGTCACCGCATCGCGGGTGATGGCGTTGAAGGTGACCCGCGCGACGGTCTTGCCCTTTTTCAGCGAAGGCGCCAGCGCCTCCTTGAGATGCCAAGAGATCGCCTCGCCCTCGCGATCGGGGTCGGTGGCAAGGATCAGCGTGTCATCGGATTTCAGCGCCTCGGCGATGGCCTTGACATGTTTCCGGGATTCGGCGGCGACCTCCCATTTCATGGAAAAATCATGCTCGGGATCGACGGAACCATCCTTGGCGGGCAGATCTCGGACATGGCCGTATGAGGCCAGCACGGTAAAGCCCGGGCCGAGATATTTGTTGATTGTCTTGGCCTTGGCGGGCGACTCCACAACGACGACAGGCATGAAATCCCTTCCCGGACCACGATCAACTGGCGGGGCTAGATGTGGGCGAAGGCGGGGGCTTGTCAACCATGGGCAAGGCCGAAGCGGTTGCGCGACCGCTCACGCTTGCGTTTTTCGGGCAACCGCCGGGGATCCGGCGCCGGTTGGGGCGGGCCCGACAGGCGGCCGCGAACGTGCCGAACCGCCTCGACCCGGTTCCGAAAGGCGGAAGGCCGACCCGACCACCCAAGGCGCGCCGAGCCGCGATCGGGCCTGAAAAGATCACCCTTTACCCGGATCTGTGCGCCCGGATCCGGGGCACACAAGGCCGTGTCGCAGTGCCCCGTGTCGCAGTGCCCCGTGTCGCAGTGCCCCGTGTCGCAGTGCCCCGTGTCGCAGTGCCCCATCGGCTCGGGTCGTATCGGCCCGTGTCGCAGCGCCTCGGGTAGCATCGGCTCGGCCGCACAGGCACCGGACCGCCCAAGCCGCCCCGGTGCCTTTTCCGCAAGCCCCCTTGAAAGCCCCCTGAGCCGGTCGCCGAAAAAGGATCCGAGCCTGCATCAGGGCCGGGATTCTGCCTGAATTTGCCGAGTTCCTGCACATTTCCGGTCGCTGCCGCAGCGACTTCCCGGTCTTCATCACTAGGCTTGCTGGCCCCACCACGTTTTCAGCGATCCGCTAAAGCCGCGACAGCAGCCCGCCGGGCTGGCGCTGAATCAGGCCCTCCAGCTCGAGCATCAGAAGCTCGCAGGACAATCGCGCCGCCGGCAGGTCGAGGTCGCGGATCAATTGATCCTCGGCCAGTGGGCTGGGGCCGAGCCGGTCCAGAATCAGCCGATGAAGCGCAGCCGTCTCGATCATCGGACGGGCGGATGGGGAGGGGATGGAGGGCGAGGGGACGGGCTGCACTGCGGCAGGCGACTCGGCCGCTGGAAAGGGTGCCGCCGGTAACGCGGCCCGGGGCGCCAGCGCGGCGGACGATGGCGCGGCGGGCCGTGCCGCGGCGGAAAGCCGACCTGCGGAGGCATCCTGGCCTGCGGCGGCGACATTCTGCGCGGAAACGGCGGAATCTACGCCGACTCCTTCCCGAACCCTCCGCTCCGGCACCCCCCGGGGCGCGATCCCCCGGCAGCCCGGAGCGGAGCCCGACCCGTTACCCCCCGAAGCATCCTCGGAGGCGCTTTCCGGGGCCCGGACCATCGCGGCGGGCCGGTCGCCCGGCAAGGGATCGGGCCGAGCCCCTTCCCCGCCGTATCCGGGTCCGTGAACCACATGGCCCGCACCGCCGATCGCCTCCAGCACATCCGCCGCGTCGCGGGCCAGCGTCGCGCCGTCGCGGATCAGCATGTTGCAACCCGCCGCGCGGGCGTCGAACGGATGGCCGGGCACCGCCAGCACCTCGCGCCCCTGGTCAAGCGCCATCCGCGCCGTCAGAAGACTGCCAGACCGCGCCGCGGCCTCGACCACGACGACCGCCCGCGACAGGCCCGAGACGATGCGGTTGCGCAGCGGGAAATGGCGCGCCTGCGGGGCGGTGCCGGGGGGATGTTCGGAAAGGCACAGGCCGCGCGCCGCGATCTCGCCCGCCAGCGCGGCATTCTCGTCGGGATAGACCACATCGACGCCGCCCGCCTGCACCGCCACCGTGCCGCTGTCGAGCGCCGACCGATGCGCCGCCGCATCGATCCCGCGCGCAAGGCCCGAGACCACGACGAACCCGGCCTCGCCCAGTCCCAGGGCCAGCCTGCGCGCCATCCGCAGCCCCAGCGACGAGGCGTTGCGCGCCCCCACCAGCGCCACCATCGGGCGCCGGAGCAGGCCAAGCTCGCCCCTTGCCCAGAAAAGCGGCGGCGCATCGGGCAATTCGCGCAGCGGCGCCGGATAATCGGCATCGTCGAAACAGACCAGCCGCGCCCCGAGCGCGCGGGCCCTTGCCATCTCATCGCGCGCGGCCGCCGTCGAACAGGGGTGATAGTCGCGCAGACCCGCCGCCGCCGCGATCCCGGGCAGGGCGCACAGCGCAGCCCGGACCGATCCATGTTCAGCCCGCAGCCGGTGGAAGGTCACCGCGCCGACGCGGCGGGAACGAATGAGACGAAGCCAGTCCAGCCGGTCTTCCTCCGCACGGGGTGGGGTGGGGTGTGGGGTGTTCGAAAGCTGACCGTCCGCCATACCGCCCTCGCCTCATTCGCGAGTCGGTTATTGCACGGCGCTGGTTAACAGAATCTGAATCGCCCCGGCCCCAATCCCTGCCCCAATCCCGGAAAACGCCGCGACCGCCGCCGGAAGGTCCGCCGCCGTCGCAACTGGACATAGCGAGCCGCCCCTTCTGGATTTACCCGCCCCTGGCCCAAGGATGCTAAGGCCGTCTCGACGCGGCGCGACAGGGCGCGCCCCGCAAAGCTGATGGAGCCAGTGATGAAGAATTCCGATATCGCCAACCGGCGGGTGGAAGCGGTCTCGCGCGGGGTGGGGATGACCACCCAGATCTATGCCGACCGCGCGCTGAACGCCGAGGTCTGGGACGTCGAGGGCAACCGCTATCTCGATTTCGCCGCCGGAATCGCGGTGGTGAACACCGGCCACCGCCATCCCAAGGTGATGGAGGCGGTGAAGGCGCAACTGGACCGCTTCACCCATACCTGCCACCAGGTCATGCCCTACGAGAATTACATCCGTCTGGCCGAGCGGCTGAACGAAAAGGTGCCGGGCGATTTCGCGAAGAAGACGATCTTCGCCACCACCGGCGCCGAAGCCGTTGAAAACGCCGTCAAGATCGCCCGCGTCGCCACCGGCCGCAACGCCATCATCGCCTTCGGCGGCGCCTTCCACGGCCGCACCTTCATGGGGATGACGCTGACCGGCAAGGTCATGCCCTACAAGAAGGGCTTCGGCGCGATGATGCCCGAGGTCTTCCATGTGCCCTATCCGCAGGCCATTCACGAGATCGCCACCGAGGATGCGCTGGAAGGCATCGCGAAACTGTTCAAGAACGATGTCGATCCCGACCGCGTCGCCGCGATCATCTTCGAGCCGGTGCAGGGCGAGGGCGGCTTCTACCCCGCCCCCACCGATTTCGTGAAGGCGCTGCGCCAGCTTTGCGACGATCACGGCATCGTCCTGATCGCGGACGAGGTGCAGACCGGCATCGCCCGCACCGGCACTTTGTTCGCGATGGAGGCCCATGGCGTCGCCGCCGACATCACCTGCATGGCCAAGGGCCTGGGCGGCGGGCTGCCGATCTCGGCGGTGACGGGCCGGGCCGATCTGATGGATGCCAGCCAGCCCGGCGGCCTGGGCGGCACCTATGCCGGAAATCCGCTGGCGGTGGCGGCGGCGAATGCCGTCCTCGACGTGGTCGAGGAGGAGGACCTCTGCGCCCGCGCGACCGAGCTTGGCTCGCGCCTGCGCCAGAAGCTTGAGGAAATCCGCGCCACCACGCCCGAGATCATCGACATCCGTGGCCAGGGCTTCATGGTCGCGGCGGAATTCGGCAAGGACGGCACCAAGGCCCCCGATGCCGCACTGACCCAGCGGATCGTGGCCGAGGCGCTCAAGCGCAACCTGATCCTGCTGACCTGCGGCATCAACGGCAACGTGATCCGCTTCCTGGCGCCGATCACGATCCCCGAGCCACATTTCGCCGAGGCGCTGGCGATCCTTCAGGAATCGGTGGCGGCGGCGCGCAAGGGGTGAAATCCAGAGCCTGCCGGAAGGTTGACGCCTCCGCTGGCTTCATGGAACCTGAAGCTCTGCGCTTCGTGGAACCCGAAGCGGCCGGAGGCGTTGACTGCCGAACCCCGAAAGATGTGAGGTCATCATGAAACCCGTTCTCGTTCTCTTCGCCGCAGCGGCCCTCGGCCTGTCGGCTTGCACCCAGACCGAACAGAATGCCGCCATCGGCGCGCTCGGAGGAGCCGCCGTCGGCGCCGCCGTCTCGTCGGATTCCGACCGCACCAAGGGCGCGATGCTGGGCGCCGTCGTCGGCACCGTCGCGGGCACCATGGTCGGCCAGACCAACACCCGCGGCCAGTGCTATTATGCCGACGGCCGCGGCGGCACCTATATCGCCAGCTGTTGACCTTAGACCCGGGGCCCGAGCCTGCAGGGCCGACGCCATCGTCGGCCCTGTTCGGCAGGGCGGGCTAGACCTTGCCTCATCGTCCCCCGGGCTCGATTTCGGTGGCTTCAACCGGGCTGCGGAAAAGGCGCTTGAGCGGGTTCCGAGCCGGAAATCCTGCCTGCATTGCCCAGTTTCGGCCCGAACCCCGCGCACTTCCAGCTTCTGAACGACCCACCTCCCCTGATCGCCATCACGACCCCCGGCGTGCATCTGCGCCTTTCCAGCCGTTGGGCGACTGATTTCTCCAGCGCGGCGCCGAACGCCTTTTCATCGCCCCCGCGCATTTTCCGCTCCCTCGCATCGAACGGAAAGCGCCCCCTCCGGCCGCCCCTCCGCCACGGCAGGCGCCCCAACGCCACGCCTCCGAAGCCGCGCCCCCTGCCGGTTGCACCTTGGCAGCGCCGCCCTCGCATCTTATGACGCGCGGGTGTCCTCCACCCCGGCCCCTGCCATGACCCCCTCACCAGACGCCCGCCCCAGCGGGTTCGAATTGCGGACCGGCCCGGTGGTGATCGCCGGGCGCGAGGTGCTGGCGCCGATCTCGCTCACCCTGGCCGAGC
This sequence comes from Pseudogemmobacter sonorensis, assembly GCF_042762395.1. Classification (NCBI taxonomy): domain Bacteria; kingdom Pseudomonadati; phylum Pseudomonadota; class Alphaproteobacteria; order Rhodobacterales; family Paracoccaceae; genus Pseudogemmobacter; species Pseudogemmobacter sonorensis. The sequence goes on along the minus strand of NZ_JBEFZE010000004.1, from coordinate 57,804 downwards.
GGCGCATCGGCATCGTCGGGCGCAACGGCTCGGGCAAGACCACCTTCCTGCGGCTGCTCGCGGGCCTCGTCGCGCCGAAGACGGGCGAGGTGCGGATCGACGGCATCGACCCGTTCAAGGACCGCAAGGGCGCGCTGTCGCGCATCGGCATCCTGTTCCAGAACCCCGAGCACCAGATCCTTTTCCCCACCTGCGAGGAGGAGCTGGCCTTCGGCCTGCGCCAGCAGGGCCTGCCCCAGGTACAGGCGCTGGCCCGCGCCAATGCGCTGCTGGAAACCGAGGGGCGGGCGCATTGGGCGCGCGCGCCGGTCAGTTCGCTGTCGGGCGGGCAGAAGCACTACCTTTGCCTGATGTCGCTGCTGGCGATGGCGCCCGGCACGCTCTTGCTGGACGAGCCCTTCGCCGGGCTCGACCTGCCGACGATCCACCGGCTGACCCGGCGGCTGGCCGCGCTGCCGCAGCGGCTGGTCACCATCGGCCACGACCCTTCCGCCATGGCGGGGATGGAGCGGGTGCTGTGGATCGAGGCCGGGCGGATCGTCGGCGACGGATCCGCGGGCGAGATCCTGCCCGCCTTCACCCGGGAAATGGAACGACTGGGCGCGTGCGATGCTGACACTGACCTCGCCGGTTGAGACGCCCTTCCACCGCGTCAAGGCGGGCTGGAAGCTGGCCGCGCTTTGCGCGGGCACCATCGGGCTCTTCGCGCTGCAGGACCCGCGCCTGCTGGCGGCGGCGCTGGCGGCGGTGGCCGCGCTGCATCTGCCGGGGGGGATGCGCTTCGCCCGGCATGCGCTGGCCATGCTGCGCCCGATCTGGCCCTTCATCGCCGTGGTGGTCCTGTGGCATCTGTGGACGGGCGAGACCCGCAGCGGCGCCGCCATCGCGCTGCGCATGGTGACGGCGGTGGCGGCGGCCAATCTGGTCACCATGACGACGCGGCTTTCCGACATGCTGGCGGTGATCGAGCGGCTGTGCCGCCCGCTCTCGCCCCTGATCCCGCCGCGCCGCCTCGCGCTGGCCTTCGCGCTGACGATCCGCTTCATCCCGACCATGGCCGAGGCCCTGGGCCGGATCCGCGAATCCTGGAGCGCCCGCAGCCCGCGCAGGCCGGGCTGGCGCATCCTCGTCCCCGGGGTGCTCGCCGCGCTCGACGGGGCCGAACAGGCGGCCGAAGCCTTGCGCGCGCGCGGTGGCGCGGACTAAGGTCCGCCGCGCAAACAGGAGCACCTCATGGAACGCAACATCACCTATATCGCGCTTTTCGCCGCGCTGATCGCCATTCTTGGCCTGATCCCGGCGATCAACCTGCATTTCGGCGTGCCGATCACGGCGCAGTCGCTGGCCATCATGCTGTGCGGCACGGTTCTGGGCGCGCGGCGCGGCGCGCTGGCGGTCTTGCTGTTTCTTGCACTCGTCGCAGCGGGCCTGCCGCTGCTGGCGGGCGGGCGCGGTGGGCTCGGGGTGTTCCTGTCGCCCACGGTGGGCTATCTGATCGGCTTCCCGGTCGCGGCCTTCGTCGCGGGCTGGATCGTCGAGAAGACCACGCTTCCGGTGGGGATCGCCGCCGGGGCGGGCGCGGTGATCGGCGGCGTCGGCGTGCTGAACCTGCTGGGGATCCTGGGCATGTCGGTGATGCTGGACAAGACCTTCGCCGAGGCCGCCTATCTGGCCGCCGCCTTCCTGCCCGGCGACATGATCAAGGCGGTGCTGGCGGGCTTCGTCACCCATGCGCTGACCCGGATGCGCCCCGGCGCGGTGCTGTCGCGGGCCTGAGGCCCGGTCCGGCGGGGGCCGATCACCGGGCCCCGCCTCGCCGCCCCCGGGAAAGATGCCGGAGCCTGTCGCATCCCAGCCCGGGCAAGCCCCGGGCGCCGGAACGGATCGGGCGCGGCGCGCGGCAAGGCTCAGGGCAGCAAGGCTCTCGGGGGCGGCAAGGCTCGGGGCCAAAGCCCTGGCGCCAGCCTCAGGCCGGGGCAAGCACCAGCGCCGAGCCGATCCCCCCCGCCGCCGCGATGGCGGCAAGGCCGGGGCCCCCGCCTGGCCGCAGGTCGTGGAACAGCCGCACCGCCAGCACCGCGCCCGAGGCCCCGATCGGATGGCCGCGCGCCAGCCCGCCGCCCCGGGGATTGACGAAGTCGGGGATCGGCCCTTCTCCCTCCGGCAGCGCGCGCGCCGCCAGAGGCCCCTCAATCGGGACAGGCGGAGCCGAGGCAAGCACAGTCCGGGCTTGCTCGGCCAGAGACCCGCTCTGGACGCTCGGCATCGCTTCCCCCTCCAGCAAAGCCCGCGCGGTCAGGATCGCCTGCACCGCATAGGCCTCCATGATCTCGGCCTGCGCCAGATCCCGCGCGGCGATCCCGGCCTCGGCCATGGCCGCCCGCATCGCGGGGATGGCGGCCAGCCCGGGCCATTTGGGATCCGCCGCGCCCCGCGTCGCCGCCCCGGCCACCCGCAACGCCCGCGCGCCCCGGCCCCGGGGCAGAAGATCCCGGGCGACCAGCAGCACGAAGGCCGCGCCATCCGCCGCCACCGCCGCATTGGCGGCGCTGACGCTGCCCCGCAGCAAGGGCGCGCGGGCGGCGATGGCGGGGGTCAGGCGGCGGGTGAACGGGTCCCGCGACTGGCCCGCGATGACCACGATCTCGGGCCAATCCGGGTCCGGTTCCCTCGGGTCCGATTCCCTCGGGTTCGGGCCGCCCGACCTGAGCCCGCCCGGCACGGCGCGGGCGCGGGCATGGCTTTCCACCGCCCAGGCATCCTGCGCATCGCGCGAGACGGCATGGGCCTCGGCCAGGGCAGCGGCGGCCTCGGTCATCCCGGGATCACGCCCGGGCCAAGGCGTGAACGGGGCCTGGTCGTAGGGCCGGAAGCCCCCCGCCCCGTCGGGGGCCGCGCGCTGCGGGCGGCGCGAGGCGCTTTCCACCCCGCCCGCGATCACCACTCGCGCCCGCCCCGCCGCGATCAGCGCGGCGCCAAGCGCGATGGCATCCAGCCCGCCCGCGCATTGCCGGTCGATCGACAGCCCCGCGACATGTCCGGGCAGGCCCGCCGCCAGGGCGATGCGCCGCGCCGGATTGCCGCCCAGTCCCACGGCCTCGGCCACGATCAGCTCGTCGACATCGGCGGATCCGATCCCGCAGACCGACGCGGCATCGGCCAGAAGCGCCGTCACGACCGGGGTGGCCAGGTCCTCGATCCGCAGCCCGGCGAAGGCCCCGCCCCGGGGCACCACCGCGCTGCGCCGCGCCGCGATGATGCGCGCGACCATCCTCACGCCCCCTTCGCCAGCGCGGCAAGATCGCTCTTGCCCGAGGCGGTCTCGGGCCAGTCCCGCCGCCACACCAGGCGGCGCGGCGCCACCAGCGGCTCCAGGCGCGCGCGCAGGGCGGCCAGAATCGCGCCCTCCTGCCCCGGATCGCCCATCACCACGGCATAAAGCCGCTGGCCCCGCCGCGCATCCGGCTCGGCCAGCACGGCGGCGCGGGCCAGCCCGGGCAGGGTTTCAAGGAAAGCCTCGATCTCTTCGGGAAAGACATTGCGGTCGGCCACGGTGACCATCCGCCCCTTGCGGCCCGAGAGATAGAGGCAGCCCCCCTCGATCCGGCCCATCTCGCCCACCGAAAGCCAGTCGCCCGCGCGCCGCGCCTGGCCCGAGAGCGGCGGCGCCTCACCCGGATCAAGGGCGTATCCGTCGAAAAGGTAAGGGCTTTTCACCCAGACCTCACCGGCGCGGATCTCGATCTCCACCCCCGGATAGGGGCGGCCGACCGATTCCGCCGGGGTGGCGGCATCGGCGAGGGTGACGAAGCTCGTCTCCGCGGCGCCGTAGAATTCGCGCAAAGCCGCCCCCGGGGCCAGCCGCGCCAGATGCGCGCGCAAGCCGGGGTCGAGCTTCGATCCCCCGACCAGCACCAGCCGCAGGTCCGGCAGCGGATGGTCCAGCCCGCGCAATTGCGCGGGCGTGGCATAGACCACATCGACCCGGCGCGCGGCCAGCGCGCGGCCCTGCCGGTCGGGACGCAGACCGCCCAGCAGATGGGTCTCGGCCCCCAGATGCATCGCCTCCAGCGCGCCGTAAAGCGACAGCGAATGCACCAGACCGCCCAGAACCGCCACGCGCCGCCCCGGCCCCAGGCCGAACAGCCCGGCATTGACCGCGAAACCCGCCGTCCAGCTTTCGACGCCGCGCGCGATCCGGCGCGGGCGGCCGGTGGAGCCGGAGGTCAGGGTCTCGAACCCCCGCGCGGGGGCCGCGCCGGTTCCACCGATGCGAAAGCCCCGGCCAAGCGCCAGCGCATGGCAAAGCGCAAGCGGCGCGGGCTCGGGCGCGGGCAAGGGCTGCGGCTGCAGCGCCTCGCCAAGGGGATGCACCTCCGCGCCCTCGGGGCCGAAAGCCCGGGCCTCGGGGTGCCAGCGAAACCGGGGCTCAGCCATCTTCCCCGGCGGGGCCCGCAGACCCGGAAAAGCCCGAGAATTCCGCCGCCAGCCCCAGGGCCGCCCGGCGCAAAAGCGCCATGTCGACGCCGACCGCCGTGAACCGCGTGCCCAGGCCGATGCAGCGGCGCGCGAAATCGAGGTCCAGCGTCAGGATGCCCGAGGGCTTGCCGATGGCGCGCAGCCGCGCGATCGCCTCTTCGATCTTGGCCACCACCGCCGGATGCCCGGTCTGCCCCGCCAGACCCATCGAGGCCGAGAGGTCGGCGGGCCCGATGAAGACCGCATCGACGCCATCGACCGAGGCGATCTCCTCGATCCGCGCAACCGCATCGGCGGTCTCGACCTGGACGATCAGGCACAGCTCTTCCTCGGCGCGGGCGATGTAATCGGCGACCGCGCCATAGCGGCTGGCCCGCGTCAGGCCGGCAAGGCCCCGGATCCCCCTTGGCGCGTAGCGCATGGCGCGCACGGCGGCCTCGGCCTCTTCGGGGCTCTGGACATAGGGCACCATAAGGGTCAGCGCGCCCATGTCCAGCGCGCGCTTGATCAGCACGGCCGAGTTCTCCTGCACCCGCACCACCGGCGCGACGGGCGAGGCGGCGACGGCCTGCAGCATGCCATGGATGTCGGGCAGATCGGTCAGCGCATGTTCGGTGTCGAGCAGGATCCAGTCGAAGCCGGTCCCGGCCAGCAATTCCGCCGTCACCCCGCCCGGAAGGGTGCACCAGATGCCGATCTGGCTGCGCCCTTCGGCCAGGGCGCGCTTGAAGCCGTTCGGCGGCAGGGGGTGCGGCGCGCTCATGCCGACACCAGCGCCGCCATGCGCCGCAGCGCCAGCAGATAGCCCTGGGTGCCGAAGCCCGCGATCACGCCCTCGGCCCGGGCCGAGACGAAGGAATGGTGGCGGAAGGCCTCGCGCCGGTGGATGTTCGAGATATGCACCTCGAGCACCGGCCCCTCGAAAGCGTTCAGCGCGTCCAGAATCGCCACGGAAGTATGCGAATAGGCGCCGGGATTGATGATGATCCCCGCCGCCCCCTCGCGCGCGGCCTGGATGCGGTCGACCAGCGCGCCCTCGTGGTTCGACTGGAACGGATCGAGCGCAAGCCCAAGCTCGGCCGCCAGGGCAGAGGCGGCGGCCACCACGTCGTCAAGCGTCTCGGCGCCGTAGATTTCCGGCTCGCGCCTGCCCAGCAGGTTCAGGTTGGGGCCGTTCAGGAAGGTGATCAGCTTGGTCATCGGCAGCAGTCCCTCAAGGAATGGCGCGACGATAGAGGATTGCCCGGCGCGGACAAGTCCCGCCGCCGCCCGGCAGGCCGATGCGCCGATGCGCCGATGCGCCGATGCGCCGATGCGCCGATGCGCCGATGCGCCGATGCGCCGATGCGCCGATGCGCCGATGCGCCGATGCGCCGATGCGCCGATGCGAACAGCCCTCGCGCGGCGGGGCAAGGGGGTCGGAGGGGAAATGCGCGCAGTTCCTTGACCGTTGGCGGGCCGGGACTGTGCGCAAACCCGGATTTCGAGCCTCGCCCGCGAACAGCGCCCCCCGCGGCTATCCTCACCGGCACCGGGAGGGAGGCTGGCGATGCCCCGGGCTTCGAAGAACGTGCTTATCGGCCTTGCGTCCACCCGTCACGTTTCGACACGGCCCCGGCCGGAGGCGGGCCCGCAGCCGAAATCAGGCGACATGCTCCAGCGCGGGCTGAAGGCCAAGGGCGCGCACCACCTCGCGCGTCAGATGCGGGCGGTTGAGGGTGTAGAAATGCAGATCCTCCACCCCGCCCTCGATCAGCCGCTCGCAAAGCTGGCTGCATTGGGCCAGCGCATAAACCCCCTCGCGACCGTCGCCGACGGCGCGGGTGAAGGCCTCGTCCAGCCGGGGCGGGATCTTCGCGCCGCAACGGGCGGCGAATTTCTTCGTACCCTCCCACGAGATCACCGGCAGGATGCCCGGAATGATCGGCGCGTCGATCCCCGAGGCCGCGCAGGCGTCGCGGAACCGGAAGAAGGTCTCGGCCTCGAAGAAGAACTGGGTGATGGCCGAGGTCGCGCCCGCGTCGATCTTGCGCTTGAGGAAATCGACATCGGCGGCGGTGGTGGGGCTGTCGGGATGCGGCTCGGGATAGGCGCCGACGCGGATCCTGAACCGCCCCGTCGCCGCCAGCGCCTCGACCAGTTCCACCGAAGAGGCGAAACCCTCGGGATGCGGGGTCCAGCACGCGGCGCCTTTCGGCGCATCACCGCGCAGGGCGACGATCTCGGTCACGCCGACCTCGGCATAGGATTGCGCGATTTCCAGCGTCTCGGCGCGCGAAGCATCGACGCAGGTCAGATGCGCCGCGACGTTCAATCCGTAGTTGCGATGGATCGTCGCCACCGCCTCATGCGTCAGCTTGCGCGTGGTGCCGCCCGCGCCATAGGTGACCGAGACGAATTCCGGCTTCACCGACGCCAGCGCCTGCACGGTTTCCCACAGGCGGAACGACGCGTCCAGCGTCTGCGGCGGGAAGAACTCGAACGAGATGCGCGGCGCCCTGGACATGATCCGTCTCCTTTTCCAGGCCCCTTGTCGCAGCTTTTCGAATGTGAGACCAATTCATAATTCTCACGATCTTAATGAGCAGACCTCATGTATGTCGAGATCAAGCACCTGCGCACCATCCGCGCGATCCACCAGGCGGGGGGGCTCGCGCGCGCGGCCGAGATCCTGAACATGACCCAGTCCGCGCTGTCGCATCAGGTGGCGGGGCTTGAGGATCAGGCCGGGATGGAGCTGTTCGTCCGCCGCTCGAAACCGATGCGGCTTTCGGCGGCCGGGCACCGGATGCTGCGCGCCGCCGAGCGCATCCTGCCCGAGATCGACGCCATGGAAGAGGAATTCGCCGCGCTCCGCTCGGGCAAGACCGGGCGGCTGCATATCACGCTGGAATGCCATGCCTGCTACGACTGGCTGTTTCCGGTGCTTGAGATGTTCCGCCACGCCTGGCCCGAGGTGGATGTCGACATCCGCGCGGGCCTGGCCTTCGACGCCCTGCCCGCCCTGAACCGCGAAGAGGTGGATCTGGTGATCTCCTCGGATCCCAAGGACCTGCCGGGGGTCACCTTCAACCCGCTCTTCGACTATCACCCGACCTTCGTCTGCTCGACCCAGAACCCCTTGTCCGAAAAGGCTTTCATCACCGCCGAGGATTTCCGCGACCAGATCCTGATCACCTATCCGGTCGGGCGCGACCGGCTGGATGTCTTCACCGAGATGCTGACCCCCGCCAAGGTCGAGCCGCGCGGCCACCGCACCGCCGAGCTGACGGCGGTGATCCTGATGCTGGTCGGATCGAACCGCGGCGTCTCGGTCCTGCCCGACTGGGTGATGCGCGAGGTCAGGACCAGCGCCGGTTACGTCACCCGCCCGCTGGGGGATCCGCCCGCCTCAAAGCGGATGTATGCCGCCACCCGCGACGAGGATGCCGCGAAACCCTTCATGGCGCATTTCCTGCGCCTGGCCCGGGTCGAGGCTGTTAAGCTGCAGCGCATCCCCTGAGCGATTCGCGCCCGCCCCCGGCCGCAGGCGGGCGGGCGACTGTTTTCGCAGCGATTTCCTGCACATGTCGAACATCCGCGACCGGCGGACCGCCGTCGCGGCGCCATGACGCACAGGCGCAACGGATTGTTCACGCTTGCGGCGTTGACCGTGGGGCCCGGGCGGAAAACCTGCAACCCGGATGATGGATTCTCGATGGGATGGAAGAAGATGGCCATCAGCCCCCCTCCGGTCCGCTCCCTGCCGCGGCGATGATCCTCGCGGCCTTCCTGGCCCTCGCCCCGGCGGGCATGGCCTCGGCCGGGAAGATCGAGTCCGGGTCTCGATCTCGGCGCAGATGATGGAGGCCTTCCAGGACGGCGCCAAGCTTTGCGACTGGCCGGTCTCGACCGCGCGGGCGGGCCATGCCACGCCGACCGGGGAATATGCGCCGCAATTCCTGTCGGAATACCACCGCTCCAGCCTCTGCAACAATGCGCCGATGCCGTTTTCGATCTTCTACGACGGCAATTACGTCATCCACGGCACCGATCAGGAATCGAAACTGGGCCGCCCGGCCTCGGCGGGCGGCCTCCGGCTCAGCCGCGCCAATGCGGAAATCCTGTTCTCGATGGTCCAAACCGGGGGATGGAGAATATGCGCGCGGTGATCCTCGACTAGGGCCCGCGCGGGGGTCGGGCGGAGATCAGGCCGCCGTGTAATGCAGCAGGTCGAAACTGACGTTCACCGCGACCGCCCCCTCCGCCGCCGCCCGGGGGCGCAGCAGCGCGGCCAGCCTGCGGCCAAGCTCGGCGGCATATTCCGCGTCGCGGTGCGGCTTGGGCAGCAGCGACAGGCGCAGGAAGATATGGCTGTGGTGGAACTCGGCCACCGGATGGGCGCGGCCCTTGCAGACCCCGGCCCCGGCGTCGAACGCGCGGACCAGATCCTCGATCGCGGCCAGGGTCTCGGCGCGGGAAAAGTCGTTGTCGGTGGTGAAGTAAAGATCGGCCTGGGGCATTTCGGGACGCTTTCGGAATCGAGGGATCAAGGGCGCTGGCACCGGACGGGGCCCGGCCAGCGGAGGGAACATGGCAGATCGCGCCCCGGCGCGAAAGCGGCAAGGTCGCGGGGCCGGGCGCCCCGCGGCCGCCCCTACCCGGCCAGCCGCCGCCTCAACCGCCGCAGCATCCGCCGCACGATGATGCGATGCGCCGGCCCGACCGGCAGCATGTAGACCCGCCCGAAGCGGTTGTGCGTCACCACCGAGGAGGTGATCGCGATCCACCGCCCCGCCGTGGAAATGGTCGTCATCACGTCGAGATGGCGGTCGCGCTCGGTCAGCACCAGAAGATCGGGCGCCGCGCGCTCGACCAGGAAGAAATCCAGCCGCTCGCCCTCGGCCACCGTCTCGCGCCGCCGCCCCGAAAAGCCGCCGATCCGCCGCACGCCGAAGCGCGATGAAATCGCGTCGCGGATGCGGAAGGCCAGCCGCATCAGGGGCTGCGGCGCCGCCATCATCAGGTTCCAGGCCTCCAGTGCCGTAAGGGCGGCCGACAGTTCCGCCAGCGCGCGGTCGTAGAAATCCAGCTCCGCCCGGGGGGCGAGCGTGGCCGTCGGCGGCTCGTCCCCGGTGGGTGTCTGCAGGTCTCGCTTCATCTGCCGCCCTCGCGCATCGCGGTTCGCTCCCTCCGAAGGAATACACTGGCAGCCCCCCCCTTGCACAGATCGCCCCGCCGCGATCCGCAGGCTTCCCTTCCCCGCGCTTTGGCTGTAGGAACCGCCCGTTCCAGCCGATACCAGCCGCGGGAGAGTCCCATGCAGGGCAGCGCCAACCTGAACCTGATGATCAAGGCCGCGCGCAAGGCCGCGCGCGCGCTGGTCAAGGACTTCCGCGAGGTCGAGAACCTCCAGGTCTCGGCCAAGGGCCCGGGCGATTTCGTCTCCAAGGCCGACCGCGAGGCCGAGCGCATCATCAAGGAGGAACTCCTCGGCGCCCGACCGACCTATGGCTGGCTGGGCGAGGAAACCGGAACCGCCGAGGGCCAGGACCCGACCCGGCGCTGGATCGTCGACCCTCTCGACGGCACCACCAATTTCCTGCACGGCATCCCGCATTGGGCGATCTCGATCGCGCTGGAGCACAAGGGCGAAATCGTCTCGGCGGTGGTCTACGACCCGGCCAAGGACGAGATGTTCTTCGCCGAAAAGGGCGCGGGCTGCTGGCTGAACGACAATCGCCGCCTGCGGGTCTCGGGCCGTCGCGCCCTGCACGAATCGATCTTCGCGACCGGCGTGCCCTTCGGCGCGAAACGCACGCTCCCCGCCACGCTGAAGGATTTCTCGCAGCTTCTGCCCGCCACGGCGGGGGTGCGGCGGATGGGGGCGGCGGCGCTCGACCTCGCCTGGGTCGCCGCCGGGCGCTACGAGGGCTATTGGGAGCGCGAGCTGAACGCCTGGGACATCGCCGCAGGCATCTTGCTGGTGAAAGAGGCGGGCGGACTGGTCGAGGGCCTGCGCGAAGGCCAGGATCCGCTGGAAAGCGGCTCGGTCCTGGCGGCGAACGAACAGATCTTCGCCAGTTTCGCCAAAACCCTGCGCGGCTGACCCCGCCGCCCACCAGACCCGCCGCATGCGCCTGCTGCCGGGCCCCGTGCCATCAGGCGCCCCCCTCCCCGGCCTTCCGCCAAGCCCCGCGGAAAGCCCATTTCTTCTTTGCAAAAATATCCCCCGCGGAGCGTCCCCGGCCAGCCCAAAAAAAACCCACCAAGCCCGTTGCGATCAGGCCCCACCCCCACCGCGCGCCGCCCCCAGCCGCCGTTAACCCCGGCGCAATATCCTCCCCGGCAAAGCCCGCTCCCCGGAGGATGAAATGTCTGACGCCACCCCGCTTCTCGGCCTGCCGCTGATTCTGCCCGCACAGGCGCAAAAGCATGTCACCCATAACGAGGCTTTGCGCATGCTCGACATCACGGTCCAGCTTTCGGTGCTGGACCGCGACCGCAACGCCCCGCCCGAAACCCCCGCCGAGGGCGACCGCCATCTCGTCGCCACCACCGGAACCGCGACCGGGGACTGGGTCGGACAGGAGAACAGCGTCGCCACCTTCCTGGCCGGAGCCTGGCTGCATCTGGCGCCGCAAGAGGGTTGGCGCGCCTGGGTCGCCGCTGAGGGGCGGATGCTGACCTATGGCGCGGGCGGCTGGTCGGACGGCGCCGCCTTCGGGCAGATCGGCGTCAATGCGGCGGCGGATGCGACCAACCGGCTGGCGGTCTCCTCGCCCGCGACGCTGCTCAACCATGCCGGCGGCGGGCACCAGCTCAAGCTGAACAAGGCCGCCAGCACCGATACCGCCAGCCTGCTGTTCCAGAGCCAGTGGTCGGGCCGGGCCGAAATGGGGCTCGCGGGAAGCGATGCCTTCTCGATCAAGGTCAGCCCCGACGGCGCCAGCTTCCACACCACGCTCGAAGCCCTGCCCGCGACCGGCCGCGCCCGCCTGCCCAACGGGGCCGAGGTCACCGGCCAGATCACCGGCAGCGCCGTGACCCAAAGCGCCCAGGACACCACCCCGGGACGGCTGACGCGCACCGGCGACGGCGGCCTGTTGGGCGCGCCGCTGGCCGCCCCGGCCAATATCGGCGCGACCGACGGCAGCCTGCCCCCGGGGGCATGGATGGCGGGGTCGAGCGGCGCGATCACCTCGGGCCTGCCCGCCGCGCTGGCGGGCGCGGCGCAGGTCTATCTGTTCCACCACCGCCGTGGGCCCGAGGCCGAGATGCAGATCCTTCTGGCCGAGGAGGCCGCGGCCGAAGCCGATCGCGGGCTCTGGCTGCGCCGCCGCTCGGGCGCGGCCTGGGGCGGATGGAAGCGGCTTTTCGACTGGACCAACATCGTCGGCCCGGTCAGCCAGTCGGGCGGCACCCCTTCGGGCGCGGTGATCGAGCGCGGCACCAACGCCAATGGCGCCTATACCCGTTTCGCCGACGGCACCCAGATCTGCACCCGCGATTTCAGCCAGTCGGTGGCCATCGCCACCGCCGCGCCCCTAGGCGGGTTCGTCTCGGCGGGAACGGCGGTGACCTGGGCCGCCGCCTTCGCCGCAGCCCCGGTGGTCAGCACATCGGTCCGGGCGGGGGCGCTCGGCCTCCTCGCGGGGTCGGTGACGGCGAGCGGCGCCACGCTGAGCTGGAGCGCGATCTCCAGCCAGGCTTCCGCGGCGCGCGGCGGCGGGGTGATCGCGGTCGGGGCCTGGTTCTGAGGGTCGGGGATCTGAGGGCCGGGGATTCGAGGACCGGAAGGCCCGGCGCTCAGCCGTCGTTGAGGATGTAGCTGCGGTAGCGGCTCAGCATGACCAGCCCGATGCAGGTGGTCAGCAACCCGACCCAGAACACATAAAGCGGCGAGACATAGGCCCCGTCATAGGACGGGAAAAGCCCCTGGCGCATCTTGCCGACGATATGGACGATCGGGTTGAACCACAGCCATTTGGCATAGTCGCTCGGCACCGATTCGAAGGTGAAGAAGGTGCAGGAGACCAAAAGCAGCGGCCGGTTCAGAATGGCCCAGATCCGCTCCCACACCGGAAAGACCGCCGTCAGGAAGCTGTTCAGCGTGCCGACCCCCAGCCCAAGGCAGATCGCCATCATGACCGCGACCAGCAGCGCGGGCAGGTCGAGGATGACATCCAGCCGCTCCATCAGGATGATGCCCGCCAGGATGGTCGTCATCACGATCAATTGCGTCAGCCCGTTCAGCAAAAGCCGCGCGACGATGGCGTCGATGAAGGTCACGCCCGGGTAGAACAGCAGCGGCTGCGAGAACCGCAGGGCCGAAGCGATCTTTCCCGAAATGTCCATGTAAAGAAAGAACGGCAGCAGCCCCGAGGCGTAGAAATAGGAAAAGCTGGTGCCCATCGGCGGCGAATGCGCGACGATCATGAAGACGATGGTCAGCAGCAAGATCCCGGCCACCGGCTCGATGAAGGCCCATAGATAGCCGATGGCGGTGCGGCCATAGCTGGTCGAGATCTCGCGCAGGACCAGGGCGAGAACCGTGCGCGCCATGCGAAAGCGCCGGTTGGTGTTCGGGGTGCGGGCCTGTTCGCTCATCTGGTCTTTCCTGCGCCAATCCCCGCCGAAGGGGCGGGCGGGCATGTCCCATCGCGGACAGAGGTCGCTTGGCACTTCGCTTCGGGCGATGTAAGCATATCCGTTACGCGAGAAATGGAAAGAGCAGCCATCTTGGCGAACGCCCCTCAGATCGTCCCGTCGCCCGCCCCCGCCGCCGGGAGCGCCCCCGTGAGCGCCCCGCCCCCCGCCGCGGTGCCCGCGCCCGAGCCGCCCGGCCCCATCGAGCACGGCGTCGCGGGACCGGCGAAGATGCACCGGCGCCACCGGATGCTGATGCTGTCCTTCCTGGCCTGCGTGGTGCTGCCCTCGCTCCTGGTCGCCTTCTATCTCTTCGTCGTGGCCGAGGACCAATATGCCTCGGAACTGGGATTCTCGGTCCAGACCGAAGAGGGCGGCAGCGCGAGCGACCTTCTGGGCGGGCTGGTGCGGATGGGGGGCGGCGGCAGCGGCTCGGACCCGCAGATCCTTTACAAATACATCACCAGCCGCGACATGCTGATCCGGGTCGAAGAGCGGATCGACACCGCGCGCGCCTTCACCCGCCCGGGCGATTTCTTCTATTCGCTCGCCTCCGATGCCACCATCGAGGACCGCGAGCGGCATTGGCGGCGGATGGTGAATGCCGTGCTCGATTCCGGCAGCGGCCTGATCGAGATCCGCGTGCGGGCCTTCACCCCCGAGGATGCCCAGCAGATCGCGCTTCTGATCGAAGAGGAAAGCGCGCGGCTTCTGAACCAACTCAACGACAAGGCGCGCGAGGATGCCACCCGCTTCGCCCGGGACGAGCTTGCCCTGGCCTCGGAACGGCTGTCCTCGGCGCAGACCGCGCTGACCGCGTTCCGCTCGCGCACCCAGATCGTCGATCCCGCCACCGACCTGGCCGGGCGGATGGGGCTTTTGAACTCGCTTCTCGCGCAGCAGGCCGAGGCGATGATCGAGCGCGACATGCTGATCGCCAACGGCGCCGCCGAGGACGATCCCCGCATCCGCCAGGCCGAGCGCCGGATCGAGGTGATCGGCGGCCGGATCGAGGCCGAGCGCGCCCGCATCCGCACCGCCGACGATGGCTCGGACGGGGGCTATGCGATGCTGGTCGCCGAATATGAAAGGCTCGCGCTGGAAACCGAATTCGCGCGCCAGTCCTATCTTGCCGCCAAGGCCAATCTCGACGCCGCCATCGCGCGCGCCAGCCGCACGACGCGCTTCCTGGCCTCCTACATGCCGCCGACGCTGGCGGAACGGGCGCAATATCCCGAGCGGTTCGTCTGGACCGCGCTGGTCTCGGGGATGATCTTCCTGCTGTGGTCCATCGCCACGCTGACCTATTACGCGGTGCGGGACCGGCAATGATCCGGCTGGAGGATCTGAGCAAGACCTTCATCCTGCGCGGCCAGCACAAGGTGGTGGCCGACAATCTGAACGTGACCTTTCCCACCGGCGTGTCGGTCGCGCTGCTGGGCCGCAACGGGGCGGGGAAGTCGACCCTGCTGAAGATCATCGCGGGCAGCATGCGGCCCGACCGCGGGCGGGTCGTCTCGGACGGCACGATCTCGTGGCCGGTGGGCTTCGCGGGCAGTTTCCACGGCGAGCTGACCGGGGTGCAGAACACCCGTTTTCTGGCCCGGGTCTATGGCGTGGACAGCGACGAGCTGGTCGAAAGCGTGCGCGATTTCGCCGAACTGGGGGTGCATTTCAACCTGCCGGTGCGGACCTATTCCTCGGGGATGCGCTCGCGCCTGGCGTTCGGGATCTCGATGGCGATCGACTTCGACACCTATCTGGTGGACGAGGTGGGCGCGGTCGGCGACGCCTCGTTCCGCGAGAAAAGCGACCGGGTCTTCCGCCAGAGGATCGCGGCAAGCGCGGCGATCATCGTCAGCCACAGCCTGCATTACGTCCAGCGCACCTGCCAGCACGGCGCCGTGCTGGAGGAGGGGCGGATCAGCTATTACACCGACATCAACCAGGCGATCCTGCATCACCAGGAGATCGTGCGCCCGCTGCGGGCGGCGGGGCTGCACCCCTGAGATCCCCACCCGACCGGGATCCCTGCGCAACGGCCCCCGGCCCGCGCGCGCCATGCCGCCCGGTCAGGCGCCGGGTGGGAGTTCGCAACCGCGCGCCCTGCCCGATCCGGGCGTCACCCTGCGAGAGCCCGGCCCGGCGCAGTTAATCGCCGGGCCAGCCGCGCCCCAGTCCCGGTCGCGCCTCAGACCCAGATGAAATCGCTCTGGTCGATCTGTCCCACCCGCATATCGACAAGGGTGATGCGATGGCCCAGCACGTCAAGCAAGACATCGGCACCGATCTGGGTGATGCTGATCTGGGCGAACCGCTCGGCCCCGTTGCCCGTCAACCCGCTAATCTGAAGCCGGTCCAGCCCGTCCTGGAAGTCCATCACCCGATCGTTTTCGCCCCGGGTCAGGGCATTGAAAATGAAGCGGTCCGGCCCGAAGCCGCCATAAAGCACATCATTGCCCGGACCGCCATTGATGCGGTCGGCCCCCGGTCCGCCATAGATCGTGTCGTTGCCCGCGCCGCCGGCAAGGAAATCGTCGCCCTCTTCGCCGTAGATGAGGTCATTCCCGCCGCCGCCGCCGACGCTGTCGTTGCCCGCCCCGCCATAGATCGTATCGGCGCCGTCGCCGCCGCCCAGATCGTCGTGACCATTGCCGCCATAGACCAGGTCGTCGTCGAAACTGCCGCCGATCTGGTCATTGCCGTCGCCGCCGTAGAGCGTGTCGCGGCCCGCGCCGCCCGACATCAGGTCGTCGCCGTCGCCGCCTTCGATATGATCCTCGCCGCCGCCGCCGCCGATCACGTCGCGGCCCGCGCCGCCGAACAGCCGGTCGTTGCCGTCGCCGCCGCCAAGGCTGTCGTTGCCGTCGCCGCCATAGATCGTGTCGTTGCCGGCCGCGCCCGCGATATTGTCGTTGCCCGCGCCGCCATAGACCAGATCGTCGCCCGCACCGGCGATGATGTTGTCATTGCCGTCGCCGCCATAGATCGTATCGTTTCCGGCATTCCCGACCAGCCGGTCGTTGCCGCCATGGCCGTAGATCAGATCCGGCCCCGCTCCGCCCTGAAGCGTATCGTTGCCCGAGGTGCCGTCCAGGCGCACCCCGCCGGGGGTCGGCTCGGGCGTCGGAGTCGGCGTGGTCGCGAACAGATCGGTCAGGGCCAGCGTCCGGTCGTTGAATTGGAAGAACTCGACATTGCGGATCCGGTCGATGCCATCGGCCGAGGTGATCACGACCCAATCGCCGTCGCGCTGCACCGTGGCGGCGTCGCGCCGCGACGCGATCCGCACCGTATCGGTTCCAGCGCCGCCGATGATCGTGTCGTTGCCGCCGCCCCCGGTGATATGGGCTCCGAAGTCATGGGCGGTGATGCTGTCGTTGCCGCGCCCGGAAATCACCCGCTCGATCACCGAGTCGAGCGAGATCGCGACATTGTTCCGCTCGCCGTCGATATCCGAGAGGGTGCCCGGGCGCAGGTCGATGCGCTGATGCGCGGTGGAAAAGCCGACATCCAGCAGATCGTTGCCGCCGGTGTCCGAGATCGTCAGCAGGATCGGGTCTCCGGCCAGGAAGCCTGCGGGCGCCGCCCTCTCGCCCGCGATCACCGCCATCAACTGCCCCAGCACGCCCCCGACATTGGAGCCCCGGCCCCAGACCGTATCGCCGGTATTGGCCGCGATCGAGCCGTAGAGCATCTCGATCGCCTCAAGATCGGCGATCATCGGCGTCAGCGGCAGGCCGTTCGCTCCGGTGACATTGGGGTTCGACTCGACGTCGAAATAGGACATGATCGTCAGTTGATAGCTGTCGTTCAGGTAAAGCGCGTCGCGGGCGAAAGAGGCCGAGCCGTCATAGGGCCCGGCATGGCCGAGGCCAAGCGCATGGCCGATCTCATGCAGATAGGTCTGATAGGAATAGCTGTCGAAACTGGTTCCGTAGACGCTCAGCCAGCCGGACTCGATATTGACGGTGGAATAGTTGATCTGCCCGGTCAGCGGATTGTAGCTATACGGGCCGGCGAAGGCGCCGGATTCGTTGTCCTCCAGCCGGATATCGGCGCTGCCCGAGCTGGTGCGGGTGAAGACGAGCCCTGTCGTCGTGCCCCAGACGTCGAAGGCCCATTCGGCAAGCTGCCGCCCGGCGGCGGTCAGCCCGTCGATGTTGTAGGTCAGCGAGGTGCGGCCGAAGGTCAGGGGCGAGGGCACGCCCCAGCTCGATTCCACCAGATAGCTGGCGATCTGCTCGGGCGTGAAGACATTGGTCGCGGTGCTGACGGTATAGCGCCCCGAACCGCTGTAGCCCGAGACCTCGATATAATGGGTTCCGGTAGTCCGGGCGGTGAAGCCGACCTCGGGGAAATAGCTCAGTAAATAGCCGGAAGCGGCATAGACATCGTCGGAATAGGCCACCTGCTGCCCGCTCGGCCCGACCACGCGCAGCACCGGGTCGGTCAACCCGGAGGACGAGCCGCCGCGCCCGAAAGCGGTGAAGACGTAGCTTTGCCCGGCCACGAGGTCGATGGCGATCCAGTCGCGGTCGTTGAAGCTGCTCAGGTTGCCGTCGAACCTGTCGCCCACGCTCACCCGCGCGTTGGTCGAGGTTCCGGCGGCCGCATCGCCGCTTTCGACCACGGTCTGCGACAGCAGGAGCGGGCCGACCCCCGTCACGGCGCCCGACAGCGGATCAAGCTCCGGCTCGGCAGAGGTAGCTGCGGCAAACGCATCCTTCGACAGTTGAATTACCATGGTTTCGGCCCCGTTTCATTGCCGGGCCACATGAACACGCCCGGAGGCGATGGGGCAAGACGGGAATTGCCTTCAATGCCCGGGAAGCCATCGGAGGGCCAGCCCGGGCCGGTGCAAGGGGGCGGCGCCCTTCGCAAGGCCCGGGCCAGAGGCGCGCGCGGCCGGAGGCGGTGCGGCGGGCCAGGCACTCCCCGCGAGGGCAAAGTCGCCCCGCTCCAGGGGCGACCTGCGCGAGAGCCGGAGCCGCGCGCAGGGCCCCCTCAGGGCCGCGGAGTTTGCGCGATCAGATCGTCGAGAAAGCCCGAGAACGCGGCCGCATCCAGCGGTGCGTCCATCCGTGCCATCGCAAGCGGCGCCCCGGGTGGTGCCCCCGCCCAGTCCAGCCGGGCCGCAAGAGCCCGCCCGCCCGCCTGCGTCACCACAAGGGTCGCCGTCGCGGGCGCATCCCCGGCGGCAAGCCGCACCTCGGTCCCCGGATAGGCGGCGACCAGCCGCGCGGCGAGGACCGGGCAAAGTCCTTCCGGCAGGCGGAGCTTCGCATTCCCGGCGACACAGGCCAGGGTGATCTCACCCCCTCCTGTTCCGCTTCCCACCCTGTTTCCCATCGCATCCCCCACGCCCATGCCCGCCCCCATACAGGCCGCGAGCGCACCGAACCAGAGCGCGGAAAACAAGGCGCGCGCCCGTCCCGAAGCCCCGCCGCTCTCCCGGCCCCCGGCCATCCGATTTTCCGCCATACGGTTTTCCAGACCCCCGCCGACCACCCTCCGCCTGAGACGCCGGCCCCACGGGCGCGGGCAAAGGCGCGGGACGGCGCGGAAGATCTTTCGGAGCATCGGTTCCCTCCTTGCGCGCGCCCGCGCGGTCCCGCGCACCATTCCCGGGGCCGATGGCCAGTAGTGAACACCAGAGCGAGACCGCCCGCAAGACCGGCGGCGGCAGGACGGGGAAACAAGGCGCAGGGGCAAGATAGAGAACGGCAAGACAGGGCCGAAAGAACGGCCCTGCGATCCCACCCAATCCGTGCCGTGGAACAATGAGAGCCGCTCGATCGTCGCAGCCCCGGAACCACGCGCACCCCGCGCGATGCGAAAGCAATGCCGGGCCCGATCGCTCAGGATCACGAAAACGCGCCGAGACTGCCGAGACTGCCGAGACTGCCGAGACTGCCGAGACTGCCGAGACTGCCGAGACTGCCGAGACTGCCGAGACTGCCGAGACTGCCGAGACTGCCGAGAATCGGGTCGCCCATCCTCCGCACCGGCGCAAGAGGCAGCCCCCCTCGCGATGACCTAATCGCGATATCCGCCCGCTGATGGCCACTCGCCTAGCCCGGGCTCCGCCCGCAACCCGGATCGCCCGCCGCCCCCTCCGGCGCAGGCTTCCCCGTCCTGTCCCCTGACACCCGCGCCCCCGAGACCCCGACCCTGAGCGGTTTTCCCCCGCCCCCGCCGCTTGCCATGCCCCCTCCGGACAAGTATGCGCAGGGGCGCCACGCTTCCTCAGCATCCGAAGGCCCGTCTTGCCGCAATCCTTCCCTGCCTCCCCGACGATCTGCGTCGTCCTGGCCGTCTACCGCCCGGACCCCGCCTTTCTCGACGCACAGATCGCCTCGATTGCCGCGCAAGAGCTTCGCCCCGGACTCGTCGTCGCGGTGATCGCCGATTGCATGAGCGATACGCTGGCGCGCGAGGGGCTGGAGCGTCACGGCCTCGCCCATCACATCGCCCGGCCCGCCGCGCCGCTGGAGGCGGTGAACGCCTTCCAGTTCGGCCTTCAGGCCGCGCTTGGCCTCATGCCGGGGGATGCGCTGTTCGCCTTGTCCGATCAGGACGACATCTGGCACCCCGACCGGCTTTCGGCGGGGGCGGCCGAGTTGAAGCGCAGCGGCGCCGATCTGGTGCATTCCGACGCCCGGGTGATCGACGGCGCGGGCCGGGAAATCCACCCTTCCGTCTTCCGGTTCGAGCGACGGCTGCGGCATCCGAAGATCCACGACCTGCTCTACCGCAATACGGTGACGGGAATGGCGGTGCTGATGCGGCGGCGGCTGGTGGAACTGTCACTGCCCTTCCCGCGCCAGAGCGGGGTGCATTTCTACCATGACCTGTGGTTGGCGCTGCTGGCCTCGGCCACCGGCGGCATCGCGCTGATCGACCGGCCGCTGGTCGATTACCGCCAGCACGGCGGCAATGCCATCGGCGCGGTCGACCGCACCCGGCGCGGCCTCAAGACCCGGCTGCGCCTGCCCGACATGACCTGGATCCGGCGCGAGGCCGCCGCCTATGGACGGTCGCGCTATCTGGCGCTGAGTGCCTGGCACCGGCTCAATTCGACCCATGCGTCGAATGGGGCGGCGGCGGAAAACGCGAAACTGCGCCCGCTGCGGCGCTACATGCGGCGGCTGCGCGGCGCGGAAAGCCATATCGGCGACGGGCTGCGCTACCTGTTCACCGGCCATGCCGATCTGGCGCGGCTGGCCTTCGGCGCGGCGCTGGTCGCCACCGGCCGCGCGGTCTGGAGCCTGCGCGACGCGCTGACCCATGGCATCACCCGCGCCTCGGAACAGTTCGACGCCCGGCTCTTCTCGCTGTCGCCGGGGGTGCAGCCGACCTCGGCCCTGCCAGAGGCGGACCCGCGCGTGCCGATGGGCCTCGGGGAACTGGTCGACGGACGCAAGACCCCCTCCTTCGCCCCCGATTTCAGCGCCGAGGCGCCCGCGGTCGTGGTGCTGGTGCCGACGCTGAACCCGACCGAGATCTTCGCCGGGATCGCGACGGCGGTGGACCTTGGCCTCGCGCTGGCGGCCGAGGGGCTGCGGGTGCGCTTCATCGCCACCGACCTGCCGATCTCGGCGCCCAATGTCTCGTCGATGTTCCTGACCTCGCGCCTGACGGCCGAACAGGCCGCGACCGGCGCCGCCGCGCGCATCACGCTGCATTGCGGCCGGACCGAGCCCACGATCCCCGCGCATCGCGACGACCGCTTCCTTGCCACCGCCTGGTGGACCGCCATGGTCGCGACGCGGCTGATCCAGGAGCACGGCTACCAGCGCCACCGCTTTCTCTACCTGATCCAGGATTTCGAGCCGGGCTTCTACCCCTGGGGCGCCGAACACGCCGATGCGCTGGCCAGCTACGCGCTTGATTTCGTTCCGATCTTCAACACCTCACTGCTGCGCGACTATTTCGCGGCGCAGGGCTATGGCTTCGCCCGGCCCGACAGCCTGACCTTCCGCCCCTCGATCGACATCGACCGCTATGCCGGGATGGCGCGCAGCCCGCAGACGCCGCGCCGCATCGCGATCTACGGCCGCCCCGAAGTGGCGCGCAACCTTTTCCCCACCGCCATCGAGGCGATCAACCGCTTTCTCCAGCGCGCCCAGATCCGCCCCGAGGATGTGGTGATCGAATCGGTCGGGCTGCGGCACGCGCCGGTCCGGCTGGACGGCGGGCATGTCGTCATCAGCCGGGGCAAGCTGCCCTATGAGGATTATCCCGCCTATCTGGCCGGGGTGGATGTGGGGCTGTCGCTGATGCTCTCGCCCCATCCCAGCCATCCGCCGCTGGAGATGGCGGCGGCGGGCGCGCGGGTGGTCACGAACACTTTCGGCGGCAAGAACCTGTCGGGGCTTTCCACCGCGATCCTGTCGGTCGCGCCCGAGGCCCATGCGCTTTGCAACGCGCTTTCCAACGCCTGGAACCTGGGCCCGGCCACCCTGGACGAGCGCCGGATCGACCTTGCGCCCCTGGGTGCCACGCTGGTCGACACCGCGCGCGAACTGGCCCCGCTGGCGCTGCCCCTGCTGCGGCGACCCGAGGGGCGGCGGCGGGTCATCGTCCACAACGGCGCGCCGAAATGCGGATCGACCTTCCTTCAGCGGGTTCTGCTGCAGAACCGCGAGCGGCTGGCCCGGGCCTCGATCGCCTATCCCGAGCCTCCGACCGGCCATCCGGGGAATGGCATGCTGGTGCCCGATCTGGACCGCGCGCGGCTGGAGCGCGACTTCGGCGAGGCCCATACCCTGATCTATTCGCATGAGGATCTGCTGACCCATCCCGGATGGGTCGAGCGGCTGTCCCGGCTTGCGCGCGAAATGGATCTGGAGCTTGAATTCCTGACCTTCCTGCGGCCGATGCCGGAACTGATCTTTGGCGCCTATTCGCAGACGGTGAAGCAAAGACTGCATCCCTTCGCCGAGGCCACCGAGCGCGAATCGGCAGATGGGACGCCCGACGGGGCGCCGGAAGACGGGGCGCCAGAAGACGGGACGGCAGAGCCGCCGCAGATCCCTGGCTTCGACGCCTTCTTCCGCCAGAATGCCGAGAAATTCCATTTCGAGGTCTACCTGCTGCTCTGGCGCGACCAGAACCCGCAGGCGCGGCTGCATGTCCATTCCTCGCGCGAGATCCGCCGCGTGTTCGAGGAGTTGACCGGCGCGATGGATCTGAACTGGTCGGTGCCGCATCACCTGACCAATCCCTCGCTGCGGATCGAGGATTGCGAGCGCCTCGCCGCGCTGATCGCCTCGGGTGCGCCCCGCCGCGAGATCGCACGCGAATGGCGCGCCGCCCACCGGCTGACCGACCTGCCCGATGGCGGCCGCACCCCCGCCCGCCGCGCCATGATCGAAGAGCATTTCGTCAAGGCGATCAGGGGGGTCGGGAACGTCTTCGGGCTGGACATCCGCAGCGCCCCGGAACGCCGCCCCGATCAGCCGGGGTGAAATCCGCCGCCGCCGCACCCCGCAGGCCCTGATGCGACGGCCCCGGCTCGAAGGCCCGGGGACCAAGGGAAAGTCCCCGGCCGCAGCGGGTAGCGAAAAGCCGCTACAGCCTGCGGAACGCCGCCGCGACCCAAAGCGCGGCGGTGCTGGAGCGGGTCTGGCGATAAAGCCCCAGCCGCCGCAGCCTTGAGACCCGCCGCAACGGGCCGGAGGCGTGGCGCAACCCGGCAAGCTCTTGCACGAGGCCGCGCGATTCCTCGGTCAGCCAGGGCGCGGCGGCCTCAAGCGCGGCGATATTGGTGTCGGTCCATTCCGCCATCACCCCCTGCGCCAGAAGCCGCAGCCGCCGCAGCTTCGAGATCCAGCCGTCGTTGGCGCCGATGGCATTGCCGCCGTGCTGGCGGTAAAGCACCGTCGGCCGGTCGTCGAAAACCACCCGCCCGCCCGCGCCGGTGATAAGCTGATAGGCCCACCAGTCATGTGCCACCACCGCCTCGGTGCGGCGCGCGGCGGCGGCCAGGATCCGGCCCGCCTCGGCATTGGCAAGGATCGTGTTCCCCGCCGCCACATTCTGCACCAGCGCATGGCGAAAGCCGGTCGGGCGCGGACAGCCCCGCGACAGCCGCCGCCCGTTCAGCGCATCGTCGGTGACCCAGGTCCGCCCGCAGTAAAGCGCGGGCCCCTCGATCCCGCGCAGCGCGGCGATCCCGCGCTCCAGCCGGTCGGGCAGCCAGACGTCGTCCTGATCCGAAAAGGCCAGCCAGCCCGGCGCCTCGGGCAGATGGCGCAGCATCGACAGGTAATTGCCGCTGAAACCGCAGCGCGGCCCGTCGACCAGCTTCACCTGGCCCTCGGGGCGCGCGGCGGCGAAATCCGCAAGGATGCGGCGGCTGGCGTCGGAGGAGCCGTCGTCGCTTGCCACCAGCCACCAGTCGCGGTGGCTCTGCGCCGCGAAGCTTTCCAGTTGCAGCGCCATATGGCGGGCGCCGTTGTAGACCCCCATCAGGATGGTCACGGCAAAGGGGCTTGCGCCAGGGGCCAATTCCGCCCGCGGTCCGGCAAATCCGAATTCAAATCCTGGCACGTCCAACCTCGAAACACACCCGCCCCGTCAGGCCACCGACGGCGGGCGGATGCAATATGCCCGGCCTCAGGTGAAGATGAAATCGCTCACATCCAGGAGGCTTGCCGATATTCCGGGCAGGAAGATCCTCTGGCCACCATACTGGATCATCGCGCCGCGGTCACCCGCATATGAGATGTCCTGGATCGAAAGCGCGGCGAAACGGTCATGGGCGGTGGCGCCTGCCAGACCGCCCAGGCGGATGCGGTCGATGCCGTTCTCGAAATCCATGATGCGGTCGGTATCGCCGGGGGTCGCCTCGGCGAAGATGAAGATATCGGCGCCAGCGCCGCCATAGACCACGTCGTTGCCGGGCCCGCCGTTGATCCGGTCGTCGCCCGGCCCGCCGTAGATCGTGTCATGGCCCGGCCCGCCGGCCAGGAAATCGTTGCCCGATCCGCCATAGACCAGATCGTCCCCCGGACCCGCGCCGATCTCGTCGTCGCCGCCGCCGCCATAGATGGTGTCGCGGCCCTCGCCCCCGCCGATGGTGTCCCGGCCCGAGCCGCCATGGACCAGATCCTGCCCGTCCCCGGCGCCGATCTGGTTGTCGCCGCCATCGGCATGGATCGTGTCGTTCCCCGCCCCGGTCGAGATCACGTCGCGCCCGGCCCCGGCATAGACCAGGTCGTTGCCCGGCCCGGCGCCGATCGTGTCGTTGCCCGCGCCGCCGTAGATCACGTCGTCACCCTCGCCCCCGCCGATCGAATCGTTGCCGGCGCCGCCATAGATCGTGTCGTTGCCCGCGCCGCCCGCGATATTGTCGTTGCCTGCGCCGCCCTCGGCATAGTCGTGACCCGCGCCAAGGACGATCTCGTCGTTTCCATCGCCGCCGATCACCGAATCGTTGCCCGTCCCCGCAAGGACCCGCGCCCCGCCATTGCCCGCGTGGATGGTGTCGTTGCCCGCGCCGGTCTCGATCCGCGAGCCGCCGCCACCGCCGTAGATCAGGTCGTTCCCGCCGCCGCCATAGATCGAATCGCGCCCTGTCCCGCCGTAGATCGTGTCGTTGCCGGTGCCGCCGGTGATGGTGTCGTTGCCCGCGCCGCCATAGATCAGATTGGCCCCGCCCGCCGCCGCGATCACGTCGTTGCCGTCGCCGCCGTAAAGCGTGTCGCGCCCGCCGCGCCCGGTGATCGTGTCGTTGCCGCCCGCGCCGTCGAACCAGTTGCCGCCCGCCGCCGCGCCGGTGAAGCGGTCGCCATGCGCGGTGCCGCGAAAGCCCTCGATGCCGTCGAAGAGGTCGTCACGGAACTCGGCCGAGCTTCGCGCCCGCTCGGCAAGGTCGATCACCAGGCCCTGGGCCAGGCCCTCGTAGCTGACGATGTCGAACCCCGCGCCGCCGTAGAAGCTGTCGGCCCCGCCGCCGCCGACGAAAGTGTCGTTTCCGGCCATGCCGTAGAAGGATTCCGAGGCGGAGGTGCCGCGCAGCAGATCCGCCCCCGAGGTGCCGTCATGGCGGGTCGCCGGCGGCGGGCTGGGGGTCGGCGTGGTGGGTGGCGGCGTCACCACGACCTCTTCCGTCTCCTCGTAGTCATGGGCCAGCACCACCTCGATCCGCTGCACGCCCGCGCCGAAATCCATCGCCATGACCTGGGCCGAGGTCAGCGGGCGACCGTTGCTGGTGTGGATCACCAGCCGCTCGGCACCGAATTCGATGATTCCGCCGGTCGCGGTGGCGGTGAAGGTCAGTTGCGCCGCCCCCCGGAACATCCGCCAGCCGGACAGGTCGATACGGTCCACCCCGGGCTCGAAATCCGTGATCACATTGGCGCCGCCGCCCGCCGTCATCACGAAGACGTCCTGCCCGCGCCCGCCGCTCATCTCCTGCGCGCCGGGGCCGTCGATCAGGATATCGGCGCCGTCCCCGCCCGCCAGCGCCGTGGTCTGGGCCGAGGCGATCAGCATGTCGGCCCGCGCGCCCCCCACGATCCGGCCCGCTCCGCCCTGGACCACCGTCCCAAGGCCGGAAAGGTCGATCTCCAGCACGCTCAGCCCCGGTTCGGCGCCGGAAACGGCAAGGATCTGGATCACGCCGCCAAGCTGCACCGCGCGCAGCGCGGTCACGTTCGACAGCGCGGTCTCGGCGCTGTCGGCGAGGCTCTGCAGGTGAAGCAGCCGCCCGTCGGGCAGCAGAGAGAACAGGCTCAGCCCGTCGTCCGCCCCCGCCGCCAGCACGAAGACCCGGCCCGCCGCCTCGATGACCTCGATGGCGCGGACGGACTGAAAGCGGGTGTCGCGGCTGTCGATCAGGTGATCGGCCACCGTCAGCCCGCCATCGGCGCCGACCCGGAACACGGTCAGGCTGGACGAGCCAGAGGCCGCGGCGATCAGCCAGGTCGCGCCGCCGTATTCCACGCTGCGCAGCGCCGTGATGCCGCTGACCGGCAGCCAGTCGTCGGGGCCAAGGTCCGAGACCACCGTCAGCCGACCGTCCGATCCCAGCCGCAGCACCGTGATCCCGTGTTCGTCGAGCGAGCCCGCGAAGACCAGCCGCGCCGCGCCGACCTGCGCCGAGGCCAGCGCATTCACCCCCGAAAGCAGCAGCGAGACCGTATCGGCAACGGTCTGGATCCGCACCGGATCGCCGCTTGCGGGCAGGCGGAAGACCTCGATCCCCCGGCCCTCGGGGCGGGCGGCGACCAGAAGGTCGCCCGAGGCCCCGGGCAGGACCAGCAGTTCGACCGCGCCGGGAAACAGGAAGCCGCCCTCGCCGATGAAGGCCCGGGTGCTGCGCCCCTCGGCGCCGTCAAGCCGGGCGGCCTCGACCGCGGCGGCCGCCACCGTCCCCGCGACGCCGTCGACCGTCAGGCCGATCCGTCCGCGCGATTGCGCCTCGGCCCCGGCCTCGACCGCCAGCGCGCCCTCGGCCAGCGAAAGCGAGACCGTGGTGCGGGTGGTGAAGCTGACCGCCCGCACCACCGGCGACGGACCCGAAGCGTCCAGCGAAAACCCCACATGCTCCATCGCCGCCGTGAACTGCCGCCCCGTCAGCACACCGATCTGCCTGATCGTCACCATGACCCGTCACCTCGAAAGATCCCGGGCCGAAAGACCCCGGGGCACAGGATCGGGGGAGCGCGTTTCCCGGGCGGGGACAATTCAGGGCGAAGATCCGGCTTTTATCCCGGAATTGGATTGAATTTTAACGGGAAGCCCAGTTTTTACGGAAAGCCCCGGGATTCGGCGCGGGCGGGCTCAAAGCTCGGGTCCCGGCGGATCCATCTGGGTGCCGGGCCGGGCGGCGAGCCGGGCCTCGGCCAGGGTATTGACGCTGACCGCCCCCACGATCAGCGCGCCCCCGGCCAGCACCCAGGGGTCCACCGCCTCGTGAAAGGCGATCGCCCCCAGAAGCGAGGCCCAGATGATCTGGAGAAAGCCCACCGGCTGCGTCGCCGCCAACGGCGCCAGCGC
This sequence comes from Pseudogemmobacter sonorensis, assembly GCF_042762395.1. Taxonomy (NCBI): domain Bacteria; kingdom Pseudomonadati; phylum Pseudomonadota; class Alphaproteobacteria; order Rhodobacterales; family Paracoccaceae; genus Pseudogemmobacter; species Pseudogemmobacter sonorensis. Next base: position 30,687 of record NZ_JBEFZE010000004.1, on the reverse strand, counting down.
GAAGGCCCGCGTCATCGCGTAATGGCCAAGGGTGGCAAAGCCCGCCGCCCCCGCCAGCCACAGAACCTGCACCGCGGTCACCGGCTGCCAGACCGCCAGCGCCAGCGGGAAAAGCCCCAGCGTCACGGTGAAGGTCAGGGTGGCGACGATCACCCCGGCGGGCAGTTCAGCGCTCAGCCTCTTCGCCACGATATAGGTCACGGCGAACATGCAGGTGGCCCCGATCTGCGCCCAATGGCCCGGGGACAATTCGCGCAGCCCCGGGCGCAGCACCACCATCGCGCCCAGAAAGGCGACCAGCGCCACCGCGAACCTGCGCGGCCCCAGCCGCTCGCCCAGAAGCAGCCCGCCGATCACCAGCACCAGCACCGGGTTGATGAAGCCGATGGCCGACATCTCGGCCACCGGCACCCGGGCCATGGCGTAGAACCACAGCAGCACCGCGATCACATGGCCAACACCGCGCAGCCCGAAAAGCCCCCAGATCCGCGCCGGATAGCGCGCGCGCAGGACCGGCGGGACCATCGGCAGGAAGAACACCACGCCGACGAGAAAGCGGATGAAGGCCGATTGCGCGGCGGGGATCTGGGTCCCCAGATGCTTGACGACGCCGTTCACGCCGACCATGGCCAGGGTGCTGACGACCATCCACAGGATACCGGCGAGGACGCCCGCGGGAAGGGGCTTGCGCGTCATGTTCCGGGCCGTCCACGTTTTTCCGATCATGGCGACAGCCAGATACCTTTGCCCGGGGAAAGGCAAGGGGGCCCCCGCGCCCGTCAGCGGCGCGGGCGACCTACCATTTCAGGCGATCGGGATAGCGGAATTCGTCCGAGGCGCGCGGGCCGCGACGTGGCGCCATGGCGAAGGTCATCCGCCGCAACTGCTCGACCGCGCCGCCCGCCATGGCGCGGGTGCCAATCCGGTCAGCGCCCTCCCCGGCGGCGGGACGGGCATCCTCCGCCATCCCCCGGCCCGGCGCCAGCGAGACCGGCTCGCCCACCGAAAGCCGCACCTTTCCCCGCCTGCGCCGGAGCGTCTCGCGAAACAGCAGCGCCACCCGCAGCGGATATGAGAAGTGGCTGGCCATCTGGAACAGCCGCGAATTCTGGCCGTGGACGAAGACCGGCACCACACGGACGCCCTTCGACGCCGCCAGCCGCGCCACGAAAGGATGCCAGGCCGGATCGGCGGCGCGCCGCGCCAGCGGACGGGGCGCGGTGGCGACGCCGCCCGCCGGAAAGATCACCAGCACATGCCCGGCCTCAAGCCAGGCCACCGCCGCCCGCCGCGTCATGGCCGAGGTGCGCCGCGCGCCCGCAGCACCGCTGAAATCCACCGGCAGCAGCACGTCGCGGGCCTCGACCGGGCGGCAGAGCAGCGAATGCACCATCAGCTTCACATCCGGGCGCATCCGCGCCACCAGATCGCCGATCGCCAGCCCGTCGGCGATGCCGAACGGATGGTTCGCCACCACCAGCACCCCGCCGGTGGCGGGGATCCGCGCGGCCGAGCCCTCGGCGTATTCGGTCTCGATCTCAAGGATGCGCATCGCCTCGGTGAAGACCGAGGCGGAAGGGTCGCGCGGCATCCGCCGCCAGTCGCGATAGATCCGCTCAAGCCGCGCGCTGCCGAAGGCCAGTTCGGCCAGCCGGATCATGCGGCGGCGAAAGGCGGATTGGCCGGGATGGGAATAGGTGAAGACCGGCGGCAGGCGCAGGTCGGCGAAATCGGGCAGGTCCGGCACCACATCGCCAAGCGCCAGCCCGGCGATGGTGAAAGCCTCGGTCCCGGTCATGCTGCCGCCCATGGTCGCGGTCATATCCGTCATCCCGAAATCCCCCGGACGCGATGATTGCCTGGGCGGGCTTTTAGCGGGCGGGGATCACGCATTGGTGACGCCCGGGTAACGGAACGGAATCGGCAGCCGCCCGGCCGGGCCGCGCGGCCTCAGCCCTCCAGCGCCTGCGCCACCCGCTCCAGCGCCTGCGCCAGCAGGGCCTCGGCCCGGGCCGGGCTGGCCGCCTCGACATAGACGCGGAACTCGGGCGCATTGCCCGAGGGGCGCAGGTGGACGATCTCATCCCCCGCTCCCTCTTGCCCCGCCCCCTCCTGCCCCGCGACATGCAGGCGCAGCCCGTCGGTCTCGTCGCGCGCCACCTCGGCCCCAAGGCCCAGCCGGGCCAGAAAACCGCCCGGATCCGCGCCCAGCCGGGCCAGGAAGGCGGCGGATCGGCCGGCCTCGATCCCCTGCAGCCGGTCGCTGGCGGTGAAGCGGCCCGGCAGGCGGGCGGCCAGTTCCGCGATCCCGATGCCCTGCGCCCGCGCCGCCGCAAGCGGCGCCAGGATCGGCAGCAGGCTGTCGCGCGTCATCAGGGGCGCGAGGGGGCCAGCGGGGCCCATGGCCTCGAACCCCAGCAGAAAGCCGCCGTTCGCCTCGTATCCCGCCACTTTCGCGCCGGGGTCCTGCGCCAGAACCTCCTCCATCGCCGCGATCACGAAGGGCGAGCCGATGCGGGTGCGGATCACGCGGCAGGCCCCGGCCAGGTCCACGGCGGTATTGGACGATACCGGCGTGACCACGATCTCGGCGCCCAGGAACCCGGCCACCAGCGGGCCGAGCAGATCCCCCGGCACGATCCGCCCCGAAGCATCGGCGAGCATGGGCCGGTCGGCATCGCCATCGGTCGAGACCACGGCATCGAGCCCGTGCCGCGCCGCCCAATCCGCCAGCCGGTCGCGGGTCCCGGCCCCCACCGCCTCGGTGTCGACCGGGACGAAGCTGTCCGAACGGCCGAGCGCCACGACCTCGGCCCCGGTGGCGGCAAGCACCCGGGCCAGGACCTCGCGCGCGACCGAGGAATGTTCCCACACCCCGATCCGCAGGCCCGAAAGCGCCCCGGGGCCGAAGGCGCGGACATAGCGGGCGACATACTCCGCCGCCGCCGCCGTCCCGTCGCCGACCGGCGCCGCGCCCCTTGCGGGCGCGCGGCCAAGGGCGGCAAGGATCGCAGCCTCGTCGGCCTTGGTGATCTCGCCGCTGGGGGCGTAGAACTTCAGCCCGTTGCGGTCGGCGGGGATATGGCTGCCGGTGACCATCACCGCCGCCTGCCCCGCCCGCAGCGCCGCCAGCGCAAGCGCGGGCGTCGGAAGCGCGCCGCAATCGGTGACGGGAACGCCCTCGGCCCGGGCGGCGTCGCGCACCGCATCCGCGATCGCGGGCGAGCTTTCGCGCAGGTCGCGGCCCAGCCACAGCCCGCCGCCCGACGGCACCGCCGCAAGAAAGGCGCGGGTGTAATCGGCGACCAGCCCGGGCGTCAGTTCGACCACCAGCCCGCGCAGACCCGAGGTTCCGAATTTCGGTGCCATCTTCCCACCTTTCGAACGTGTTTCCGGCGCGCGACCCTGCCCGAGCCCCGCCATGGCCGCAAGGCCGAAACCCCGCCCGGAACGCAAACGCCGGACGGTTTGCAAGGCCGCTCGGGATCCGCCGATCAGCCCCCCCGGGGAACGTCATGCGGAGGACAGCGCCTCGGGTGGCGATCGGGGCCCACGCGGGTCGGAAAAGACCGACGGAAAAACCGGCGCGATCAGGCCACCGGGTCCGGCGGCGGCGGCGCGGGGGCGAAGCCGGATCCCGGGGGAGCACCCACGAGCCCCTCACCGACAGGCCCCCCCGGCGCCGGGATCTCGGCCAGTTCGCGCTGCCATTCACGCCAGATCGACACCAGGATCGCCATCAGCACCGGCCCGACGAACAGGCCGACGATCCCCATGGTCTTCACCCCCCCGATCAGCCCGAAGAAGGTGGGCAGGAACGGCAGCCGCACCGGCCCGCCGACCAGAACCGGGCGGATGGTCTTGTCGACGATGAACAGCTCGACCGTGCCCCAGACGAACAGCGCCACCCCCTCGAACGGGCTGCCGCTGGCCACCAGATAGATCGAGATCAGCGTGAACGACAGCGGCGCCCCCCCCGGGATCAGCGCCATGAAGCCGGTGATCACCGCGAAGGTGACCGGCGACGGCACCCCCGCCAGCCAATAGGCCACGCCCAGAACCACGCCCTCGCCGATGGCGATCAGCGTCATGCCGGTGACCGTGGCCGAGATGGTGGTGGGCACGATCCTGGACAGCCGGTCCCAGCGTTCGGGCAGGATCCGGCTGCCGACCCGGTCAAGCTGGGCGGTCAGCCGGTCGCCGTCGCGGTAGAGCACGAACAGCGTGATCAGCATGAAGACCAGGCTGAGCGCGAGATGGAAGACCGTGGTCCCGGTCGCCAGCGCCGCGCGATAGATCGCGCCGATATTCTCGCCGCTGACGATCTGGACATATTCGCTGATCGCGCCGGGGCGGCCGATATGGCTCAGCCATTGCTCGTCCAGCCAGGGGCCGATCTGCGGCAGGTCGGTCATCCATTGCGGCGTGGGGGTGCCGGTGGTGTTGACCATGATCCCCCAGGAGATCCAGCTTCGCAACTCACGGAAGGCATAGAGCAGCGCCAGGATGATCGGGATGACCAGGAAACAGACCAGCGTCAGCAGCAGAAGCGTCGCCGCCGTGGTGCGGCCCAGCCCCAGGCCCCGGATCGCGCGCTCGCGCAGGGGCCAGCTTGCCAGGGCGATCACCCCGGCCGCAAGGACCGGCACCAGGAAGCCGTGAAAGAAATAGACCGAGGCCGCCAGGATCGCCAGCAGCAGCCAGCGCGCCGCCGAAAGGTCGGTCAGCAGCGGGCGGCGCGCCTTTCGGACCCCGCTGGCCGCAGGGCCGAGGCCCGGGCCTGCGCCGGGGGGAGCGGATTGCGCCGGGCCGAAGGCCATGTCGTCGGTTGCCGCTTTGTCTTGGGCCATGGGATCGGTCATGCAAGCCTTGATGTCTCGGGTTCACGATGAAGCTATTGCAGATGCCAAGGATGGTCCATCGCCATGGCGTCAATGTGACTGCAAGGCCGCCCGCCCGCATGAAATCCCAGGGTCCGCCAGAAAGCAAGGCGGCGCCCGGAAGGGCGCCGCGTCGAAGGCCATGGGGCTGGAAGGACCGCCGCGAGGGACCGGGCGCCGGGCGCTTTCCGCCCCGGGTGCGCCGACCGGGGATCACTCGGCCTCGTTCGCGGGCGAGGCGTTCAGCAGGCCATAGCCCTGCTGGCCCAGTTCCTCGTAAAGGCCAAGCTGGGTTTCCAGGAAGTCGATATGGCCCTCTTCGTCGGCGATCAGTTCGTCGAAAAGCGCGCGACTGACATAATCGCCGACCTGGTCGCAATAGCGGCGGCCCTCGATGTAAAGCTCTCGCGCGCCATGTTCGGCGGCAAGGTCGGCCTCAAGCACTTCCTTGACGTTCTGGCCGATGCGCAGCGAATCGAGCTTTTGCAGATTCGGATGGCCTTCGAGGAAGATGATGCGGGTGATGAACTTGTCGGCGTGCTGCATTTCCTCGATGGATTCGGCGCGCGCCTTGGCGGCAAGCTTGCCATAGCCCCAGTCGTCCAGAAGACGGTAATGCAGCCAGTATTGGCTGACAGCGGTCAGTTCGGACCGCAGCCCGGCATTGAGATATTCGATGACTTTCGCGTCGCCCTTCATGGCAAACCCCATACGTTGCGCAGGAAAATGAACCTGCCTGCTTCGGATGGCATCAAGGTAAGCGCCCGAAAATCCCCTGTCCATGGGGGTGGGAAAATTTTTTAGAATAATTCTAAATATGACGAAAACACTCTACTTGAAACGGGCTTCCCGCAGGCGCCGCAGCATCGGAACGGGCGGGCGGGCCTGGGCCGGCGCCCCCGCGACGCCGAAGCTTTCGCAGCCCCGCATCGTGTCGAGGAAAAGCGGCATGCAGCCCCCGCAATCGGCCTTCTTGCCAAGCGCGTGATAGACCTTGCCGGGGGTGATGATGGTTTCGGGGTCCGAGGCGCGCATCCAGTCCACCGCCGCGCGGATCTCGTGATCGGCGATGTTCTGACAGGAACAGACGATCATTTCCGCCCCCCGAGGCCGGGCCGCCGCCCGCAGACCGGCCCCCGGGCGGCACGGCGGCCGTCGGCGGCGGGAAGCGGGCAAGGGGGAAAGAGCGTCACGGCATCTGCTCCAGAAGCGGGGTGCTGCGGGGTCGTTGCGGATCCCGCGCCATGGCGCAATGGATGACAAGATTCATCGGAAATGTAAAGGTGAGAGTTTCACTCGGTCAAATCCGCCCGCCTTGCCCCGGCGACAGGCCCCCAGCCAGGCGGCGTTCCGCCCATCCATCCGAATTTCTGCAACGCAGCGGACATAAAATTATAAATACAGTCACATTCTGATTGCATTATTGCGCAATGGATTCTAATCCTGCCGCCGGACGCAGGCGACTCCCGCATTGCGCCCCCAGGGATGAGGATTCCGCCATGGCATTGGACACGCAGGCCCCGAACATGACCTATGACGCCCCGAAGAAAGACCTCTACGAGATCGGCGAGATCCCGCCCCTCGGCCATGTCCCGGCAAGGATGTATGCCTGGGCGATCCGGCGCGAGCGTCACGGCGCCCCCGAACAGGCCATGCAACTTGAGGTGGTCGACACCTGGAAGCTCGATTCGAACGAGGTCCTGGTGATGGTCATGGCGGCGGGGGTGAACTACAACGGGGTCTGGGCCGGGCTTGGCGTGCCGATCTCGCCCTTCGACGGCCACAAGCAGGATTACCACATCGCGGGCTCGGACGCCTCGGGCATCGTCTGGGCCGTGGGATCGGCGGTGAAACGCTGGAAGGTCGGCGACGAGGTGGTGATCCACTGCAACCAGGACGACGGCGACGACGAGGAATGCAACGGCGGCGACCCGATGTTCTCGCCCAGCCAACGGATCTGGGGCTACGAGACCAACGACGGCAGCTTCAGCCAGTTCACCAAGGTCCAGGCCCAGCAGTTGATGCCCCGCCCCCGCCATCTGAGCTGGGAGGAATCGGCCTGCTACACCCTGACCCTCGCCACCGCCTACCGCATGCTCTTCGGGCATGAGCCGCATGACCTCAAGCCCGGGCAGAACGTGCTGGTCTGGGGGGCCTCGGGCGGGCTCGGCTCCTTCGCGATCCAGTTGATCAATACCGCAGGCGCCAATGCGATCGGCGTCATCTCGGACGAGAGCAAGCGCGATTTCGTGCTGGGCCTGGGCGCCAAGGGCGTGATCAACCGCAACGATTTCAAATGCTGGGGCCAGCTTCCGACGGTGAATTCCCAAGAATACAACGACTGGCTGAAAGAGGCGCGCCGCTTCGGCAAGGCGATCTGGGACATCACCGGCAAGGGCGTGAACGTGGACATGGTCTTCGAACATCCCGGCGAGGCGACCTTCCCCGTGTCCTCGCTGGTGTGCAAGAAGGGCGGCATGGTGGTGATCTGCGCGGGCACCTCGGGGTTCAACTGCACCTTCGACGTGCGCTACATGTGGATGCATCAAAAGCGCCTGCAGGGCAGCCATTTCGCCCATCTCAAACAGGCCAGCGCCGCCAACAAGCTGATGGTGGAGCGGCGGATCGACCCCTCGATGTCCGAGGTCTTTCCCTGGGACCAGATCCCGCGCGCCCATACGCTGATGTGGAAGAACCAGCACAAGCCCGGCAACATGTCGGTGCTGGTCCAGGCGCCGCGCACCGGCCTGCGCACCTTCGAGGACACGCTTGAGGCCAGCCGCAACCGCTGACCCCCGACCGCTGGGCGCCAGCCCCCCTGCAACAAGCCGACGACGCCCGCGCGACACCCGCGCGGGCGTTTCGCATCCGCGAACAATGCCCCGGCTCTGTCGCCGGATCGGTGGATACTCTCTACCCTTCGGAGAATGATACAATTTTGCGTATTATTCTGTATGCGGGTGCGGGCATGGGCCACGACTGGATCTTCGAGGTATTGGGCGACCTGCGCGACTATGCGCTGGCCAACGGCCTGCCCGCCGTGGCCGCCAAGGCGGAAGAGACCCTGGCGGTCGCCCGGGCCGAGGTCGCGGCGCAACGCGACCTGCCCGGCAACGGCAATGCCTCGGGCGGCGGCCGCGCGCATTGAGGCGCCGATCCGCCCCGGCGACCGGAACGCGCCCGGAGGCGAAAATGCCTGAGTGGCGGCCTTGAAGATCAGGTGAAATCAACGGCCATTCCGCGACCCGCGCGGGGGAGCTTCCATCTTGGACATATAGCCCCCCTGCGTGAGCGGTGATACCACGCGCGATGGCGGTGGACGTCCGCTTTGCGGACGAAGCGGTCATAGCCGTTCAGCGCATTTGTCCTGAGACATAAGCTGGCTCATGACGGCATCGGGGATCGCGTCTTCTGCGTAGGAGAAGGTTCCGAACGATTTCACTTCCTGCGCCGAACGCATCAACGCGCCGAACGCAGCTCGCGCAAAAGAGCCCCCGACGCTGATGCGACGAACTCCTGCCTCGGACAGTTCGGCGACGGTATAGGTTTTGCCCTTCAGCCCCATCACTACGTTCACCGGCTTGTCGACCGCATGGCATACCGCTCTGATCGCTTCGATATCCGGAAGACCGGGAGCATATAGAACATCTGCGCCCGCCTCGGAGAAAGCCTGAAGGCGCCTGATCGTGTCATCAAGATCGGGTTTGCCCCAGAGGTAGTTCTCTGCCCTTGCCGTCAGCAGAAACGGGCTCTCCCGAGCCGCTTCCGCAGCCGCGTGTATGCGATCAATCGCCTGTGAAAGCTCATAAATCGGGGCGTCTTTATCTCCCGTAGCATCCTCGATCGACCCACCCGCCAAGCCAGTCTGGCAGGCCATACGGACGGTCTCCGAGCAAATTTCCGGTGTCGCGCCGAAGCCATCCTCAAGGTCGGCAGAAACCGGAAGCTCTGTTGCCAAGACGATCTCGGCAGCATTCGCAAGTATTTCGCTCCGGCCAAGGCCTGCGAAGGAATCCCGCTTGCCCTTCGAAAAGGCGTATCCTGCACTGGTCGTGGCAAGCGCTTCGAACCCCAAGCTGGTAAGCAGGCGTGCGGAACCAGCATCCCACGGATTGGGAATGACAAATGCCCGGTCTCCTTCGTGGAGGGCCTTGAGGCGTCTAAATTTGGTTTCCCGATCCGACATGCTTCCTCCGCATTCGATATGCTGGCCACTGTAGCAGGCAGGAACAAAATGGAAACATATATGTTGGACGATCTGATGCCACCGGCAGCTCTGGGCTCAAAACGACAGGATACGGGCCCCATCGGATCCGAACCACTTCAGGGGAAAGCATTCCCACCGCTCACGCCACCCCCTGCCTGCCTCGCCCGTCCCCCCGCCCCTCCCGCAGGCGCACTGGCCCTTGGCGCCAAGCGGGGTTAGACAGGGGCCATGCAGCCGCCCGCCCCCCTCTTCTCAGACGACCAGGCCGAGGCCTGGGACCGGATCGCGGCCGAACTGGCCGGTCAGGGCATCGACCTCGACGAGGGCATGCTGACCCCGCCGGGCGAGGGGCGGACCTCGGTCCTGGCCGTCACCGGCAAGGCCGGGTCGGGCAAGACCCTGCTGCTGGCCCAGTTCTACAAGGCCCTGAAGGAGGCCGGGGTCGAGATCGTCTCGGCCGACTGGGAGGGCAAGCGCCGCAAGGAGCGCCGCACCCTCGCCATCCTGGCCCCCACCAACAAGGCCGCAAGCGTGCTGCGGATGCGCGGCGTGCCCGCGACCACCATCCACCGCATCCTCTACACCCCGGTCTACGACCCGCAATACGAACGGATCGCCGAATGGCTGGCGGGCCAGGCGCCGCGCCCCTCGATCGAGGGGCTGGGCGCCGAGGGGCTGAGCGAACAGGCCCTCGACCGCGCGCATGCCTTCTACCAGAGCGTGGCCTCGATCCCCGGCGCGCTGGCGGCGGCGGGGCTGCGGGGGTCGGATTTCATCACCGGCTGGAAGCGGCGCGACGAGCCGCTGGACCTGGGCTTCGTCGACGAGGCCTCGATGCTGGACGAGCGCCAGTTCGACGACCTGCGCGAGATCTTCCCCCGGCTGGTGCTGTTCGGCGATCCGGCGCAGCTTGCCCCGGTGGGCCAGTCGGGCAAGATGGTGTTCGAGGGCCTGCCCGCACCCGCGCGGCTGAACCTGCACCGCATCCACCGCCAGACCCAGGACAATCCGATCCTGGACCTTGCCCATGCGCTGGCCGACGACAGGCTGCGCTTCGAGGATTTCGAGGCGCTGGTGCAGGAAAAGGCCCGCGCCGACGACCGGGTGGTCTGGTCGGAACGGGTCAATGCCGATCTGATGGCGCGCTCTCCGGTGCTGGTCTGGCGCAATGTGACGCGGATCAAGCTGATCACCGCCTTCCGCATGGCCCATGGCGCGCCCGAGACCGACCTGATGCCCGGCGAGCCCTTGATCTGCGACGGGATCGAGCTGCCGCTCAAGCATCGCAAGCGCCGCATCGACCTTGAGGCGCGCGGGCTGATCAAGGGCGCGCAGGTGATCTACCTCGGCCCGGGCGTCAAGCCGGGCTTCGCCAAGCTGCATGTGATCGGGGCCGAGGATCCGCGCCTCTCGGCCGCCTCGATCGTCAAGATCGAGCGCCCGGGCGAGGAAGAGCCCTTCATCCCCCATGCCGCCACCATGGGCGCGGCCTTCCTGCATGGCGCGGCGGTGACGATCCACAAGGCCCAGGGGTCGCAATGGCCCGAGGTGCAGGTCTTCGCGCCCGACCTGTGGGCGGCGGCGCAGACCGGGCGGTCCGAGGCGGGGCTGCCCCTGTGGAAACGGCTGGCCTATGTGGCGATCACCCGGGCGGAAACCCGGCTGCACTGGGTGGTGCGCAACCGGCTCGGCCGCCCGCAGGCGCCGCTTGGCATCGCCGATCTGCGCGTGGCGGCGCCGAAGCTGGAGCTTTCGGGCACGGAAGAGGCGGAGGGCTGAGCCCCCGTTCCCTTGGCCCGGCGATGCCCGTCTTCGCCGCGCCGATCCCGGATCGCACGCCTGCGCCCTGCCAGCGCGCGGTTTTTCCGACACCGCCCCCTACGGCACGTCGCAGGCGCCAAAATACCGTTACGTCAACTTTACCAGGAGTTCCCCGACGGGTTGCGCCCCGACCAAACCACTTTAAAATTACGTGTAGAGTGGAGTTGGGGGGATCGATGGAGGAAGAGGAACGGGCAGCCCGCGAGCAGCGGGCCCTTGAGGGCGATTACCATGACCGTCCCGGTCCCGGGGCCGCGGTCCTGATCGTTCTGGCGGCCCTTGCCGTGGTCCTGCTTGCAATCTTCGTCTGGCTGTGAAGGGGGAAAGGGCGCCATGCGCCCTCACGGTGTTTTCGCCCGCTTTCCGCCAGGATCCCCCTCTCCGCCAGGATCCCCCTCTCCGCCAGGATCCCGGGCCGGTCCAGACGAACGCCTGCGCCACGCGGATGAACGCCTGCGCCACGCGGATGGATGCGCAGCCCCCCCCTATGCGATGCAAACGCCCCCGGAACGCGCGGCTCCGGGGGCGTGAGGCATTCGGCAAGACCCGGCGGCGGGCCCGGGCAGCAAGGCCCGGATCAGAGATTGGCCGCCACATCCTCGGGCACGTCGAAATTATGGGTGACGGTCTGCACGTCGTCATCCTCTTCCAGCGTGTCGATCAGGCGCATCAGCTTCTGCGCGGTGTCCAGATCGACCTCGGTCCGGCTTTGCGGCCGCCAGACCAGCTTGGATTCCGTGGATTCCCCAAGCGCCTTTTCCAGCGCGTCGGAAACGGCGGACAGATCCTCGACCCGGCAATAGATCCAGTGGCCGTCCTCGTCGCTTTCGACATCCTCGGCCCCGGCCTCGATCGCGGCCATCATCACGCTGTCGGCATCCCCCGCCGTCGCAGGATAGGAGATTTCGCCCAGACGGTCGAAACTGTGCGAGACCGAGCCGGTCTGGCCCAGATTGCCGCCCGCCTTGGTGAAATAGCTGCGCACGTTCGAGGCGGTGCGGTTCAGGTTGTCGGTCAGCGCCTCGACGATGATGGCGATGCCGCCCGCGCCGTAACCCTCATAGCGGATTTCGGAATAGTCCGAGGCATCGCCCATCTGCGATTTCTTGATCGCGCGGTCGATCACGTCCTTGGGCATGGATTGCGCCTTGGCGGCCTTGACGGCCAGGCGCAGGCGCGGGTTCTTGTCGGGATCGGGGTCGCCCATCTTGGCGGCGACGGTGATCTCTTTCGAGAGTTTCGAGAACATCTTCGAGCGGATGGCATCCTGCTTGCCCTTGCGGTGCTGGATGTTCGCCCATTTCGAATGGCCTGCCATGGCCCCATTTCCTTGCATTTGCGGTGGTGGGGGTCCTTACACCGCCAAGGGGGCGCGAGGCAACCCCGGCCTCGGCCCGGACCCGGGCGGCGGGCGCGGGGTCTTCCGCCGGTCGGGTCCCCCCGGGGTTTCGACGGGGGTTCGCCCCCCCGCCCGTCACGGGGCGGGCCCGCGCTCCGTCACGATACGCTCCGTCACGATACGCGCCGCAAGCCAGGCGCAAAGCCCGAACAGCAGCGATCCGGCGATCAGATCGACCAGGTGGTGCCCCCCATGCGACAGCGTGGCCGGAACCATGGCGATGCCGCTGGCAAGGAAGGGCAGGGAAAGCGGGGTGCGCCACGCATACCACAGCACCATCCAGGCCATGACGATATGATACGAGGGGAAGGCGACCATGCCCATGATCTCCTCCACCCGGATCACCGCCGGTCCCTCCTGCACCAGATGCAGCAGGATCGCGCCATATCGCGGCGAGAACACGAGGCCGATGCGCTCGGCCGCCGCGGGGTCGGGCAGCCTCCAGGCCGAGGGGCCGACGCTGGGCCATGTCCACCAGATCGCGACCGCGAGGATCATGGTCAGCATGCCGACCATCAGGAAACGGTGCAGGGCGGTCTCCCGCCCCATGGCGCCCAAAAGCGCGATGACAAGGATGATCTGCGCCAGCGAGCTCATGTAAAGCCAGCCCAGGAAGCTGCCGATCGCGGGCCATCGCGCCAGCGCCTCGACGAATGCCACCCAGTCGTAGCCCAACATTGCATCCAGCCCGAGCAGCTCGTGGTCGATCATCGGCCGAGGCAGTGGGAAAAGCGCGTAGATGAACAGGGCGACGATGGCGGTGAAGCCCATGAACAGCCCGATGCCGACCGCCACGTCGCCAAGGCGCTTCATTCGCCGCCAGGCGCGCGCATAGACCCCGACGGCGATGATCGCGACGGCGCCGAGAAGACCGGGCAGGAACCCGCCCCATTCCACCACCCGGCCCATGGCCGCGACAAGCGCCAGCGCGGCCGCGCCGATGGCGAAGACCATGGCGAGAAGCACCCGCTCGGCCGGAAGCAGGACCGGAAGCAGGACCGGGCGCAGGACTGGACGGGCGGCCGGGCCGGTTGCGGCAAAGGTGGTCGCTCGATTGGCTGCGATCATGATGCGACTGTCCCCGCGGCTGGCGATAATGCGTTCATGGCGCAGGATTGTGGCCGAAGCGGGGCGAAATCATCGCTTTCATGACGGTCCTTCCCGGCGCGCCCTGCGGAGGCCGACACGCCCCGAGGGTGGCGGCGGGCCGGATTACACGGGCCGGGACCCCAAGCGGTCGGCGCCCGGTCGAACCGCGCGGGCCAGATCACGCGGGCCAGATCACACGGGCCGGATCACACGGGCCGGATCACACGGCCGGATCACACGGGCGCCCCGGCCCGGCCCCCTCGCCAGCGCGGCCCGATCCTGGCCACCCGGCGCGCCGGTGGACCTTTCCCTGCCGTTTCCGTAACATCCCCGGCAACGCATCGCGGGAAGCCAGCATGTCCACCCCTCCGCCCGCGCCGGGCACCCACCACGACCGCATCCTGGCCGATCTGCGCGACCGCATCACCCGCCAGGAATGGCCGCCGGGCGCGCGCCTGCCGTTCGAGACCGACCTGGCCGAGAGCCATGGCGTCTCGCGCATGACGATGAACAAGGTGCTGACCCAGTTGACGCGCGAGGGCTATCTGGTCCGCCGCCGCAGGCTGGGCACTTTCGTCGCGCAGCCGCGCGCGCAATCCGCGGTCATGGAGATCACCGATGTCGAGGCCGAGGTGCGGGCGCTCGGCCTGGCCTGGCGCTTCCGCCTGATCTCGCGCGCCCTGCGGCCGCCCCTGGCCGACGACATCCGCGAGGCGCGGATCCAGGGCGCGCAGGCGGGCGTTCTGGCGGATGTGCTGGCCCTGCGCGGCCTGCATTTCGCGGACGACCAGCCGTTTTGCCTGGAAGAGCGGATCATCAACCCCGCCGCCGCCCCCGCCGCGCTGGAGCAGGACTTCGCGCAGGAGGCGCCGGGCCACTGGCTGCGCCGACAGATCCCCTGGACCTCGGCCGAGAACCGGATCCGCGCGGTGAACGCGCCCGAGGGGGTGGCCCGCGATCTCGGGCTGGCAAGCGGCGAGGCCTGTCTTGAGCTGACCCGGCGCACCGAAATCTCGGGCCAGTGGGTGACGGTGGTGCGCCAGACCTATCCCGGCACCCGCCACCAGCTTCTCGCGCAGTTCGAACCGCGCGGCGAGGATGCGCCCCCCCTCAGCCAAAGCCCGCCGCGATGACCTCGGCCCCGATCAGCCGCGCGGCATGATCCGGGCGCAACGGGCCCTTTTCGACCCGGGCGCGCATCGGCCTGCGGCACATCACGTTGAAATCGAGCAGCGGCGGGCCGGTGAGCAGCGCCATGACCGGCGCCTCGCCCGCAAAGGCCAGCGGTGGGCTGCCCGCGTCGAGCGTGATGCGGCTCGCGTCGATCTCCAGGACCATCGGACCGCCCTCGATCACGGTCAGAACGCGGTCGATGCCCGGGAAGCTGGAAAACGGCCCGTCCGAGGCGACCCAGGCGGTCGAGACGCGCCAGTCGAAGCCATCGAAGCCGGTGCCCGCGGGCGAGACGGCGATCTCCGCCGTCTCGCCGCCGCCGTTCTTCCAGGGCCGGAACACCCGGCCCCGGACCGGGTAGACCCCTGTCACTTCAGGATGCCGGGCAGGCGCAGCCCGTGCAGGCGCGCGCAATCCCTCGCCAGCGGGTAGCCCGCATCGGCATGGCGCATCACGCCGGAGGCGGGGTCGTTCCACAACACCCGCTCCAGCCGCCGCGCGGCCTCGGGCGTGCCGTCCGCCACGATCACCACCCCCGCATGCTGCGAAAAGCCCATGCCGACGCCGCCGCCGTGATGGATCGACACCCAGGTCGCGCCCGAGGCGGTATTGGTCAGCGCATTCAGGAGCGGCCAGTCGGATACCGCGTCCGAGCCGTCGATCATGCCCTCGGTCTCGCGGTTGGGGCTGGCGACCGAGCCGCTGTCGAGATGGTCGCGGCCGATCACGATGGGGGCCTTCAGCTCGCCCGAGGCGACCATCTCGTTGAACATCAGCCCGGCGCGGTGACGGTCGCCGAGACCGATCCAGCAGATCCGCGCGGGAAGGCCCTGGAAGGCGATCCGCTCGGCCGCCATGTCGAGCCAGCGGTGCAGGTGCCGGTTCTCGGGGAAGAGGCGTTTCATCGCGGCGTCGGTCTTGGCGATGTCTTCCGGGTCGCCCGACAGGGCGGCCCAGCGGAAGGGGCCGATACCCTGGCAAAACAAAGGCCGGATGCAGGCGGGGACGAAGCCGGGGAAGGCGAAGGCGCGTTCGAACCCCTCTTCCTGCGCCATCTGGCGGATATTGTTGCCGTAATCGACCGTGGGCACGCCCGCGTCGTGGAAGCCGACCATGGCCTCGACATGGGCGCGCATCGAGGCCCGCGCGGCACGCTCCACCGCCGCCGGATCGATTTCCTGGCGCGCCCGCCATTCGCCCACCGTCCAGCCCGCCGGGCAATAGCCATGCACCGGATCATGCGCCGAGGTCTGGTCGGTCACGATATCCGGGCCATTGTTCGGCAGCGCCTCGCCCGCCAGTTTGCGGCGCAGCAGTTCAGGGAAGATCTCGCTCGCATTGCCCAGAAGGCCGACCGATTTCGCCTCGCCCTTCGCCGTCCATTCCGCGATCAGCGCCAGCGCCTCGTCGAGCGTGCGCGCTTTCGCATCCAGGTATTTCGTGCGGATGCGGAAGTCGATCCGGGTCTCGTCCACCTCGACGGCGAGGCAGGACGCCCCGGCGAAGACCGCCGCCAGCGGCTGCGCCCCGCCCATGCCGCCAAGCCCGCCGGTCAGCACCCATTTGCCGGTCAGATCGCCACCGTGATGCTGGCGGCCCAGTTCGGCGAAGGTCTCATAGGTGCCCTGAACGATGCCCTGCGCGCCGATATAGATCCAGGACCCGGCGGTCATCTGGCCATACATCATCAGGCCCTTCTTATCGAGGGCGTTGAAATGCTCCCATGTCGCCCAGCGGGGGACGAGGTTGGAATTGGCGATCAGCACGCGGGGCGCGTCCGCATGGGTGCGCACGATGGAAACCGGCTTGCCGGACTGGACCAGCAGCGTCTCGTCGGGTTCCAGATCGCGCAAAGCCTCGGTGATCAGGTCGAAATCCTCCCACGAGCGGGCGGCGCGGCCGATGCCGCCATAGACCACCAGCTCATGCGGATTCTCGGCCACGTCGGGGTGAAGGTTGTTCATCAGCATCCGAAGCGCGGCCTCGGCGCCCCAGGTCTTGCAACTGATCTCCGGCCCGGTGGGCGGGTAGATGTCGCGGATGTTGTGGCGGGTCATGACCATTGGAAACCTCTCGGCATGTTGCGGGGCGCGGCGTGGTTGCTGCCCGCGCGGGGACAGTTCTGACGGGGGTGGCGGGCGGCCCCGGCGGGGCGCGAGGCGACAGGCGCGGGCGCCATCAGCCCAGCTCCGGCAGCAGCTCCGCGCCCGCGATCTCCAGCGCGCCGGTTTCGATCAGCGCCCCCGCGGCCTCCATATCGCCGCCCATGAAGCGGTCGCCGTCCAGCGCGGGGATGCGGGCGCGGATCGCCCCGATGGCGGCCTCCAGCCGGGGCGAGGATTTCAGCGGGCCGCGCAGATGAACGCCCTGCGCGGCGATCATCGCCTCGACGCCCAGGATCCCGTAAAGGTTCTGCGTCATCGCCAGAAGGCGGCGCGCGCCGTGGCAGGCCATCGAGACGTGATCCTCCTGATTGGCAGAGGTGGGGGTGGAATCCACGCTGGCCGGATGCGCCATCTGCTTGTTCTCGCTCATCAAGGCGGCGGCGGTCACCTCGGCGATCATCATGCCCGAATTCAGGCCCGGCCTGGGGCTGAGAAAGCCGGGCAGGCCGTAGGACAGGGCCGGATCGACCAGAAGCGCCACCCGGCGCTGCGCGATTGCGCCGATCTCGGCGACGGCAAGCGCGATCACATCGGCGGCGAAGGCCACCGGCTCGGCGTGGAAATTGCCGCCCGACACCACCGAGCCGTCCGACAGGATCAGCGGGTTGTCGGTGGCGGCATTGGCCTCGATCTCCAGCGTGCGGGCGCTTTGGCGCAGGATGTCGAGCGCCGCGCCCGTCACCTGCGGATGGCAGCGGATGCAATAGGGATCCTGCACGCGCTCGTCGCCCTCGACATGGCTTTGCCGGATCTGGCTGCCCTCCAGCAGGGCGCGCAAGGCGCGCGCCACGTCGATCTGGCCTTGATGGCCGCGCAAGTCGTGGATCTCGGCCGCGAAAGGCGCGGTGGAGCCCATGGCGGCATCGGCCGACAGCGCGCCGGTGACGATGGCCGCGCGAAGCGCGCGCTCGGCCCGGAACAGCCCCGCCAGCGCCAGCGCGGTCGAGACCTGGGTGCCGTTGATCAGCGCCAGCCCCTCCTTGGCGGCCAGCGTGACCGGCGCCAGGCCCGCCCGCGCCAGCGCCTCGCGCCCCGGAAGCCGCGCCTCGCCGTGGAAGGCCTCGCCCTCGCCGATCATCACCGCGGCCATATGCGCCAGCGGCGCCAGATCGCCCGAGGCCCCGACCGAGCCCTTTTCGGGGATCACCGGGATCACCCCCCCGGCCAGCATGGCGCCAAGCAGCGCCACCACCTCGGGCCGCGTGCCCGAGGCGCCGCGCCCCAGCGACATCAGCTTCAGCGTCATGACCAGCCGCACCACCGGCGCGGGCAGGGCCGCGCCGACGCCGCAGCAATGCGAAAGGATCAGGTTCCTTTGCAGCGTCGCCACATCCCCCGCCGGAATGCGGATCGAGGCCAGCTTGCCGAAGCCGGTATTGACGCCGTAGACCGCCTGCATCCCCGCCGCCACCTCGGCGATGCGCGCGGCCGAACGCGCGATGCCCGCATCGGCCGAGGGGTCCAGCGCGGGGGCGATCCCCTCCCACCAGATCCGGCGCAGAAGCGACAGCGGCACCCGGCCCGGGACAAGCGTTTCGATCATTGCCATTCTCCGTTGAAAATGCGGGCGTGAAGCGGATTGAAGCCGATCCGCGCCACAAGCTGCGCCGGCCTTTCGGCGTCCCACAGCGCCAGATCCGCCGAAAGGCCGGGCGCGATCCGGCCGGTCTCGTCCTGCAGGCCAAGGGCGCGGGCGGCATGGGCGGTGACCGCCAGCAGGCATTCGGCCACCGTCAGGCCGAAGAGCGTCGCGCCCATGTTCATCGCCATGAGGATCGAGGTCAGCGGCGAGGTGCCGGGATTGCAATCGGTCGACAGCGCCATCGGCACGCCATGGGCGCGGAAGGCCCGGACCGGCGGCACCACCTTTTCGCGCAGCATGTAGAAGGCCCCGGGCAGCAGCGTGGCGACGGTGCCCGAGGCCGCCATCAGCGCGGCATCGGCCTCGGTCGCATGTTCCAGATGGTCGGCGGAGAGCGCGCCATGGCGGGCGGCGAAGGCGGTGCCGCCCAGGTGCGAAAGCTGTTCGGAATGGATCTTCACCGGCAGGCCCAGGGCGCGGGCGCGCGCGAACAGCGGCGCCAGCTGGGCGGGGGTGAAGGCGATCCCCTCGCAAAAGGCATCGACCGCATCCACCAGCCCCTCGGCATGGGCGGCCTCCAGCCCCCGGATCGCGACCTCGCGAAGATAGTCATCGGCGCGACCGGCATATTCGGGCGCCACCGCATGGGCGGCCAGCCAGGTGGTCTTGACCCGCACCGGGCGGATCTGCGCCAGGCGACGGGCGGCGCGCAGCATGTTCAGCTCGGCCTCGACCGCCAGCCCGTAGCCGGATTTGATCTCGACCGTTGTCACCCCCTCGGCCAGCAGATGGTCGAGGCGCGGCAGCGCCGCCGCCGCCAGTTCCTCGACCGACAGCGCCCGCGTCGCCGCGACCGAGGCCCGGATGCCGCCGCCCCGCCGCGCGATCTCTTCATAGGCGATGCCGTCCAGCCGCATCTCGAATTCGTCGGCGCGGTCGCCGCCGAAGACCAGATGGGTGTGGCAGTCGATCGGCGCGGGCGTCATCAGCCGCCCGCCGCAATCGACGATCCGTGCCCCGTCCCGCGGCAGCCGGGGGCCGAGGGCGGTGATTCGGCCGCCCCGGGTCTCGACCTCAAGCGCGCCGGGCCGGGGCTCGCTCTCGACGCCCCCGTCGCAGGTGACGATGCGAACATTGGTGTAAAGCGTCGTCGGCATGCGCCCTCTCTTCCAGCCGGGGCGGCGCCACCGCCTTTCGCGGGCGGTTGGCACTTCCCATCCTCGTCAAATATGTATATACATAATGAGGCATCATGGGAAGTGATTTCTCCCGACCATCGGCAGGAGGCTTGAATGGCGATCCATGCGAAAACCGCGCTGCTGGCCGAGGGCTGGGCCCGGGATGTCCGGCTCACGCTGGAGGGCGGGCGGATCGGCGCGCTTTCGGCGGGCGCGGCGCCCCGGGCCGGGGACCACCGCGCCGAAATCCTGCTGCCCGGCATGAGCAACCTGCACAGCCACGCCTTTCAGCGCGGCTTTTCGGGACTGACCGAATCGCGCGGGCCGGGGCGGGACAGTTTCTGGACCTGGCGCGAGGTGATGTATCGCTTCGCCCTTGGCCTGACGCCGGACCAGATGCAGGCCATCGCCGCGCTGGCCTGCATCGAGATGCTGGAGGCGGGCTTCACCCGGCTGGGCGAGTTCCACTACCTTCACCACGCTCCCGATGGCCGTCCCCATGCCGATCCCGCCGAAATGTCGGCGCGGATCTTCGCGGCGGCCTCGGACAGCGGGATCGCGCTCACCCATCTGCCGGTCTTCTACGCCCATGGCGGCTTCGGCCCGACGCCCCCGGGCGAGGGGCAGCGCCGTTTCACCCATGACTACGACGCCTTCGCCCGGCTGGTCGAGGCCTGCGACCGCATGGCCCGGCCGCAGGACCGCGTGGGTCTTGCCCCCCACAGCCTGCGCGCCGCGACGATGGCCGAGATCGACCGGTTGCGGCGCGATTTCCCCGGGCGCCCCTTCCACATCCATATCGCCGAACAGGTGAAGGAGGTCGAGGATTGCCTGGCCTTCTGCGGCGCGCGTCCGGTGGAATATCTGGCCGCGAACATGCCGCTCGGGCCGTCGTGCTGCCTGATCCATGCGACTCACCTGACGGCGGATGAGGTGCGCGGGATCGCATCGTCCGGGGCGGTGGTCGGGCTCTGCCCGCTGACCGAGGCCAATCTGGGCGACGGCATCTTCCCAGGCGCGGATTTCCTCGCCGCGGGCGGCGTCTACGGCATCGGCACCGACAGCAATGTCGAGATCACCGTAGCGGGCGAGCTGAAGCAGCTTGAATATTCGCAGCGCCTCGGCCAGCGCGCCCGCAATGTGATGACCCCCGGCGGATCGACGGGCGCGGCACTGTTCGGCGCGGCGCTGCGGGGGGGCGCACAGGCGCTTGGCGCGCCCGCGCCCGGGATCGCGGCGGGCGCGCCCGCCGATCTGGTGGCGCTTTGGGATCCGATGGAGCTGGACCTGGCGGACGACCGGATCCTCGACCGCTGGATCTTCGGCCGCGACCTGAAGGTCCGCGACACCTGGGCCCATGGCGTGCATCTCGTGCAGGAGGGACGCCATCGCCACCGCGCGCGCATCGAGGCCGCGGCGGCCCGGGTCCTGCGCCGACTGGCGTGACGCCACCCGCGCCCGCTTGCGCCCCGACGGACAGGCCGCGCGCCATGGCCGGGGCCGCTTCCGCAGGGTCAACCGCGCCGGGCGCATGGCCCTGGTTGCGCTCGGCCCAAACTCCCTCCAATGTAACGGACAATCCACGGTGGGGATTCCCGCCGGATCACGAAACATTGCTAGGAGGTTTGAAATGCGACATCGCACCGGCGTCATGTGGGCGGCCCTGCTTTCCACCAGCGTTCTGGCGGGCACCGCCGGGGCCGAAACCCTGCGTTGGGCCAAGGCCGCGGATGCGACCACGCTCGACCCGCATTCCCAGAACCTGGGCACCAACCACAATTTCCTGCACCACATCTACGAGACCCTGGTCGAGCGCGAGGTCGACGGCAGCCTCTCGCCGCGCCTGGCCACCGAATGGCACATCAAGGACGGCGCGCCCAATGTCTGGGTCTTCAAGCTGCGCGAAGGCGTGACCTTCCACGACGGCGCGCCCTTCACCGCCTCGGACGTGGTGTTCTCGCTGGACCGCGCCCGCTCGGAAACCTCGAACATGCGCCAGCTTCACGCGGGCGTGGCCGAGGTGATCGCGGTCGACGACCATACGGTCGAGATCCACATGATCGGCCCGGCGCCGCTTTATCCCAACAACCTGACCAACACCTTCATCATGGATGAGGAATGGTCGGTCGCGAACAATGTCGTCGAAGTGCAGGATTACGCGGCGGGCGAGGACAATTACGCCGTGCGCAACACCAACGGCACCGGCCCCTATGTGCTGTCCGAGCGCGAAGTCGACGTGCGCTCGGTCCTGACCTGGAACGAGGGCCACTGGGCCGATCAGCCCGCCGTGACCGAGATCGTCTACACCCCCATCGCCGAAGCCGCGACCCGGGTAGCGGCGCTGCTGTCGGGCGAAGTCGATTTCGTGCAGGACGTGCCGGTCGCCGATATCGAGCGGCTGCGCACCAGCGACGGCGTGACCATCACCACCGGCCCGGAAAACCGCATCATCTACTTCGGCTACCGCTTTGGCGAGGCGCCGCTGAAATCGTCGAACGTCACCGATTCCAATCCGTTCGACAATCCGCTGGTGCGCGAGGCGATCCATCTGGCCGTCGACCGCGAGGCGATCCAGCGCGTGGTGATGCGCGGCAATTCCTTCCCGGCGGGCGTCGCCATGCCGCCCTTCGTGAACGGCTGGACCGAAGAGCTTGACGCCTATCCCGCCGTCGACATCGACCGCGCCAAGGCCCTTCTGGCCGAGGCGGGCTATCCCGACGGCTTCACCGTCACGCTCGACACGCCGAACAACCGCTATGTCAACGACGAGGCGATCTCGCAGGCGGTGGTCGGCATGCTGGCCCGGATCGGCGTGCAGGTGACCCTGGCCTCGCGCCCGGTGGCGCAGCATTCGCCGCTGGTCACCTCGAACGAGACCGATTTCTACCTGCTGGGCTGGGGCGTGCCGACCTTCGATTCCGCCTATATCTTCAACGATCTGGTCCATACCAAGGACGGGGCCTACGGTGCCTACAACGGCGGCCTCTATTCCAACCCGGAGCTGGACGCCCTGATCCGGTCGCTGGAGACCGAGGTCGATCTCGACGCCCGCAACGCCACCATCGCCGAGATCTGGGCGGTGGTGCAGGCCGACCGCGTGCTGCTGCCGATCCACAACCAGCAGCTCGCCTATGCGACCAGCAAGCGGTTCGACATCGAGGTCCACCCCGAGGACCAGCCGCTGATGCAAAACGTCTCGCTCGCCGAGTAAGCGCGCGTCCTGCGATCCGGCCTGTCGCCCGCCCCGGGGCGGCAGGCCTTTTGCCATCCGACCCCGGCCCTTTCGAAACGGATCGGGCCGACCGCCACCGCCATGCGGCGCCTCCGCCAGAAGGGGCCCCATCCGGCGGATCCACGAGGGACAGACCCATGCTAGCCTTCATTCTCAGGCGCCTTCTCCAGTCCGTTGTCGTGATGCTGGTGGTGGCGCTGATCGCCTTTCTGATCTTTCGCTATGTCGGCGACCCCATCGTCTCGATGGTCGGCGTGGACACCCGGCTGGAAGACCAGGAGATCATGCGCGAGCGGCTGGGTCTGAACGACCCTTTCTACGTCCAGTTCTGGACCTTCCTGAGCAATGCGCTGCGGGGCGAGTTCGGGATCTCCTACCGGCTGCAACAGCCGGTGCTGCGGCTGATCGCCGAACGCCTGCCCGCCACGCTGGAGCTTGCGGTGGTTTCGGCCACGCTGGCGCTGGTCGTGGGTGTGCTGATGGGGATCTTCACCGCGCTGAAGTCGCGTTCCTTCCTGTCGGGGGTCGTCATGACGCTTTCGCTGGTTGGCGTCTCGCTGCCGACCTTCCTGATCGGCATCGGGCTGATCTATGTCTTCGCGGTCGAGTTGCAGTGGCTGCCCTCGAACGGGCGGGGCGCCACGGTCAGCCTGGGCTGGTGGCGCACCGGCTTTCTGACCGAAAGCGGGCTGCGCTCGTTGATCCTGCCCGCGATCACGCTCTCGCTGTTCCAGATGACGCTGATCATGCGCCTGGTGCGGGCCGAGATGATGGAGGTCCTGCGCAGCGACTACATCCGCTTCGCCCGCGCCCGCGGCCTGCCCGACCGGATCATCAACTTCCGCCATGCGCTGAAGAACACGCTGGTGCCGGTGATCACCATCACCGGGTTGCAGCTCGGCTCGGTCATCGCCTTCGCCATCGTGACCGAAACCGTCTTCCAATGGCCGGGGGTGGGGTCGCTGTTCATCAATTCGGTGCAGGCGGTGGATGTGCCGGTGATGGCGACCTATCTGATGTTCATCGCCTTCGTCTTCGTCGTCATCAACCTTGTGGTCGATGTGCTTTACTACCTTGTCGATCCGCGCCTGCGCGCGGACGGCCGCAGCGGGGGCCATTGAGATGAGCGAACCGACTGGCCCGATCGCCCCGGCGACCCCGCCCAAGACCTTCGCGCAACGGGTCTTCGACAGCGACATCTGGTTTTCCTACAGCCGCTCGCCGGTGACGGTGGTCGCCTCGGTGGTGGCGGTGGTGCTGATCCTGATGGCGGTGCTGGCCCCGGTCCTGGCGCCGCATACCCCGTTCAACCCGGCGACGATCGTGCTAATGGACGGCTTCACCCCGCCGGGCGGCGAAAGCTTTTCCGGCAACACCTATCTGCTGGGCACCGACGACCAGGGCCGCGACCTGCTGTCGACGATCATGTATGGCTCTCGCGTGTCGCTTTTCGTCGGCTTCTCGGCAACGCTGTTCGCCATGACGCTGGGCATCGCGCTCGGGCTGGCGGCGGGCTATCGCGGCGGGCTCTTGGACGCGGTGATCATGCGGGTGGCCGATGTGCAGCTTTCCTTCCCGGCGATCCTGATCGCGCTTCTGATCTTCGGCGTGGCGCAGGGGCTGATCCCCGCCAACCAGCAGGAACGCACCGCGGTCTGGGTGCTGATCCTGGCCATCGGCCTGTCGAACTGGGCGCAATTCGCCCGCACCGTGCGCGGCACCACCATGGTCGAGCGCAACAAGGACTACGTCTCGGCCGCGCGGCTTCTGGGGCGGCATCCGCTGGCCATCGTGATCCGCCATGTGCTGCCGAACGTGCTGGGGCCGGTGCTGGTCATCGCCACGATCAGCCTGGCGCTGGCGATCATCGAGGAGGCCACGCTGTCCTTCCTGGGCGTCGGCGTGCCGCCGACCCAGCCCAGCCTTGGCACGCTGATCCGCATCGGCCAGCGTTTCCTGTTTTCGGGCGAATGGTGGATCCTGGCCTTCCCCGCGCTCATGCTCATCCTGCTTGCCCTGTCGGTCAACCTTCTGGGCGACTGGCTGCGCGACGCCCTGAACCCGAGGCTGCGCAAATGACCCATCCCGTGCTTTCCGTTCGCGACCTGGTGGTCGATTTCCCGCTGCGGCGGGGGAATTTCCGCGCGCTCGACGGGGTCAGCTTCGACATCGCCCCCGGCGAGGTGCTGGGCGTGGTGGGCGAATCCGGCGCCGGAAAATCCATGACCGGCGCCGCCGTGATCGGCCTTCTGGAGCCGCCCGGCCGCATCACCTCGGGCCAGGTCATGCTGGACGGCAAAAGGATCGACGACCTGCCCGGCCCCGAATTGCAGGCGCTGCGCGGCAAGAGGATCGGCATGGTGATGCAGGATCCGCTGACCTCGCTGAACCCGCTGTTCACCATCGGCCAGCAACTGGTCGAGACCATCCGCCAGCATATGGACCTGACCGAGGACCAGGCGCTGGAGCGCGCCGTCTCACTTCTGGAAGAGGCCGGGATCCCGCAGGCGCGCGCCCGCATCCACGCCTATCCGCACCAGTTTTCCGGCGGGATGCGGCAGCGGGTGGTCATCGCGCTGGCCATCGCCGCCGACCCCGAGCTGGTCATCGCCGACGAGCCGACCTCGGCGCTCGACGTCTCGGTCCAGGCGCAGATCATCAAGGTGCTGAAGGACCTGTGCAAGCGGCGCGGCACCGCCGTCATGCTGATCACCCACGACATGGGGGTGATCGCGCAGATCGCCGACCGGATCATGGTGATGAACGCGGGCAAGGTGGTCGAGACCGGCCCGGTCGCCCAGGTCATCCGCGCGCCGCGCGAGCCCTATACGATCAAGCTGATCGCCTCGATCCCGACCATCGCGCGCAAGGACGGCGCGCCGGTCGCCGATAGCGGGGGCGAGGCCTTCGTCAGGGTCGAGGGGCTGGTCAAGGATTTCGGCAGCACCCGCTCGATCCTCGACCGGATGCTGGGGCGCGAGGCCCGGCTGGTCCATGCCGTCGACGACGTCTCGTTCCGCATCCGCAAGGGCGAGACATACGGCCTGGTCGGCGAAAGCGGTTCGGGCAAATCGACCTGCGCGCGGATGATCGCCGGGCTGATCCGGCCGACGGCGGGCCGGGTGACGGTGAAGGACATGAATGTCTGGGCGGTCAGCGCCGCGCAACGCGCCCGCAGCCGCGCGGTGCAGATGATCTTCCAGGACCCCTATGCCAGCCTCAACCCGCGCTGGCGCGTCGGCTCCATCATCGCCGAGCCGATCCGGGTGCTGGGCCTGGCGAAAGGCGCCGAGGTCGAGGACCGCGTGGCCGATCTCTTGCGCAAGGTGCGGCTCGACCCCATCGTCATGCGCAAGTTCCCGCATGAATTCTCGGGCGGCCAGCGCCAGCGCATCGCCATCGCCCGCGCCCTGTCGAGCCAGCCGGAGTTCATCGTCTGCGACGAGCCAACCTCGGCGCTAGATGTCTCGGTCCAGGCACAGGTGCTGGATCTGATGGCGGAATTGCAGGCGGAATTCGGCCTGACCTATCTGCTGATCAGCCACAATCTGGCGGTGATCCGGCAGATGGCGAACGATGTGGGCGTGCTGCATCGGGGCAGGCTGGTGGAATCGGGCCCGGTGGACGAGGTCTTCGACCGCCCGCAGGCCGATTACACCAGGATGCTGCTCGACGCCGTGCCCGATCTGGCCGAAATCGCCTGATGCGGGAACCTTCGGCGGGGCGGGGATCGTGACCCCTGCCCTTCCGGCATTGCTCTGGCCGTCGATGCCCTGACGGTCGATGCATCGGGCGGGCCTCTTGCCCGAGATGCGGGATCCTGCCCTTTCCGCATGGCTCCGGCGCATGACGGTGGCGGCGTTTCGCCCCGCCCGGTCAGCCTGACGCATCGCGCCCCGCCTCCCGGCTGAGGCTGAGGCTGAGGCTGAGGCTGAGGCTGAGGCTGAGGCTGAGGCTGAGGCTGAGGCTGAGGACGGCAAAATCCCTGGCCTTCTCCTGTCAAGGCCCGCCCCGCCTGTCGGTTCTTCCCGCGCCCGGTTCTTCCGGCACCGAGGCCTTGCGCCCGTGCAACCCAGCCGGGGGGCAGTGAAAAGCGGGCCGTCCAGAGGGCCCGCGCGCCCGCTCAGCCCGCGAAAAGATCGTCCTGCCCGGGCGCGCGCGGGGGCGTAAGGCCAAGATGGCGCCAGGCCTTCATCCCCAGCATCCGCCCGCGCGGGGTGCGCTGGATCAGCCCCTGTTGCAGCAGATAGGGCTCGATCACCTCCTCGATGGCGTCGCGCGGCTCGGAAAGGGCGGCAGCGATGGTCTCGACCCCCACCGGCCCCCCGGCGTAATTCTCGGCCACCAGCGTCAGATAGCGCCGGTCGGCGCCGTCGAGGCCCAGCCCGTCCACCCCCAGCCGGGTCAGCGCGCGGTCGGCAAGCTGACGCGAGATCCTGCCCCCGGTCTCGACCTGGGCGAAATCGACCACCCGGCGCAAGAGCCGCCCGGCGATGCGGGGCGTGCCACGCGCGCGGCGGGCGATCTCGCGGCAACCGGGCTCGTCGGCCTCGACCCCCAAGAGGCGCGCGCCGCGCGAGACGATCAGGAACAGCTCGTCCTCGGTGTAGAATTGCAGCCGGGTCGGGATGCCGAAACGGTCGCGCAGCGGCGTGGTCAGCAGGCCCAGCCTGGTGGTGGCGCCGACGAGCGTGAAGGGCTGAAGGTCGATCCTGACAGTGCGCGCGGCCGGCCCCTCGCCGATCACCAGATCCAGCGCGAAATCCTCCATCGCGGGGTAGAGCACTTCCTCCACCACCGGCGAAAGACGGTGGATCTCGTCGATGAACAACACGTCGCGCGGCTCAAGGTTGGTCAGGATCGCCGCCAGATCGCCAGGGCGCGCCAGCACCGGGCCCGAGGTCATGCGAAACCCCACCCCCAATTCACGCGACATGATCTGGGCCAGCGTGGTCTTGCCCAGCCCGGGAGGGCCGTGGAACAGGGTGTGGTCCATCGCCTCGCCCCGCATCCGCGCCGCCTCGATGAAGACGCGCAGATTGGCGCGGGCCTCGGCCTGGCCCACGAAATCCTCAAGCGCCTGCGGGCGCAGCGCGCGGTCGGCATCTTCGGGCTGGCGCTCGGGCCTCAGAGAGGCATCGGGCCGGGGCGAGGGGTCGGGCTGGATCATGGCCGGAACAATCCCCGAACGCGGCCCGCTTTGCAAGCGCCGTTGCGGCGGCCCCTTGGACGAAGGTTCAAGGGGCCGCCGAGACGGGCCGCGCGCCGCCCCGAAGCGTCCAAATCGGCCCCGTGACCGGAACCCGCCTACCGGAACCCGCCTGCCAGGATCAGCCTACCACGGTCCGCGGCCCGAGGTCCGGCCGCTGCGCGGGATGCTGCTGCGCCCCGCCGCCGGTTGCGGCCCCCGCCGCGGCGCCTGCGCCGGTTGCAGCCGCATCAGCGCCGCCACCCGGTTCGCGGTGGAGGGATGGGTCGAGAACAGGTTGTCCGCCCCCTGCCCGTTCAAGGGATTGATGATGAACATATGGGCGATGGCGGGGTTGCGCTCGGCCTGATGGTTCACCCGGCCCTTCGCCAGGGCCTCGATCCGGGTCAGCGCCGAGGCGAGCCAGCCCGGCTGGCCGCAGATCTCGGCGCCCAGCCGGTCGGCCTCATATTCGCGCGAGCGCGAGACCGCCATCTGCACGATCCCCGCCGCCATCGGCGCCAGCACCATCAGCGCCAGCGTGCCGATCAGCCCGCCGGGCCGGTCGCGGCCGGATCCGCCGAAGAACAGGCCGAAATTCGCCAGCATGGTGATCGCCCCCGCCATGGTCGCGGTCAGCGTCATGGTCAGCGTGTCGCGGTGGCGGATATGGGCCAGCTCATGCGCCATCACCCCGGCGATCTCTTCGCGCGACAGGCTGCGCAAGAGGCCCGTGGTCGCCGCGACGGCGGCGTTTTCGGGATTGCGGCCGGTGGCGAAGGCATTGGGCTGGTCGGTCTCGATGATATAGACCTTCGGGCGCGGCATGGCGGCGCGGTCGGCCAGATCATGGACCATGGCGACCAGATCGGGGGCGGTGCGGGCATCGACCTCACGCGCGCCCGCCATCGACAGCACCGCCTTGTCCGAGTTCCAGAAGGCGAAGAGGTTCATGCCCCCGGCGATCGCCAGCGCGACCAACGCGCCGCCGCTGCCGCCGATCAGCGCGCCAACCCCCATGAAAAGCGCGGTCATCGCCGCCATCAGAACGTAAGTGCGCATATGGCCCATCTGGCTGCCCGTTCTCCCTTTCCCGGATTCCACCTTGCGATGTGGTGGGCCCTGTGCCGCCAAGCAAGGGGGAGGCCGCCAGACAAGGGGCCCGCCTCACCTCGGCGCGAGCAGTTTCAGCGAAAGGCGGATCAGGGTCGCGGTCTCGGCCTCGGGCTGCTCGCCCGCCACGCGGGCCACCGCCTCGGCGGCATCGCCCTGGCCGTAACCCAGGTTCAGAAGCGCCGAGAGCGCATCCGCCGAAGCCACCGCGCGCTTCTGCGCCTGCGAGGGCGCGAGGCCCCCCTTTCCGGCGCCCTTTTCGGCGCGCGCGCGGGCGGGCGGCGGCGCCTGTTCGATCACCTCGTCGGGGGGCGCGGCGGCGGCAAGGCCCGCCCCCATCGCCATGACCGCGGGCGCCCGCGCCTTCAGTTCCAGAATGATGCGCTGCGCGAGCTTCGGCCCCACCCCCGGCGCGGCCTGGACCGCGCGCGCATCCCCCAGCGTGATCGCCCGCGCCACCCCCTCGGCCCCGAGCGCGCCCAGGATCGCCATCGAGGCCTTGGCCCCCACCCCCTGCACCGTCATCAAAAGCCGGTGCCATTCCTTATCCAGCAGCGTCGGAAAGCCGAAGAGTTGCAGCAGATCCTCGCGCACCAGAAGGTCGGTATAAAGCGCCACCGCCTCGCCCACCGGGGGCAGGCCCGCCAGCGTGCGGTCGTTGACATGGACGATATAGCCCACGCCGCGACAGTCGATCAGCACATGGTCGAGGCCCTTCCAGTCCAGCCGCCCGGCAATCCGCCCGATCATCGCATCCTCCGCCCCGTTGTCCTCTTCGACCGCCGCACTCAGCCAGCCGCCCGCCGCAGCGCGTCCTGCAACCGGCCCGCGCTCTGGCAGTGATGGGCGTGGCAGATCGCGATGGCAAGCGCATCGGCGGCATCCGCCCCGGCGATCCGCGCGCCCGGCAGATGCAGCCGCACCATGTGGTCGATCTGGACCTTGGCGGCATGGCCCACGCCGACCACGGTCTTCTTCACCGCATTGGGGGCATATTCCCCGACCTCGAGCCCGAATTGCGCCGGAACCAGCAGCGCGATCCCCCGCGCCTGGCCCAGCTTCAGCGTCGCCACCGCGTCCTTGTTCACGAAAGTATGCTCGACCGCCGCAGCTTCGGGCGCATGAAGGCGGAAAACCTCTGTCAATTGGGCATGAAGCGCGGCCAGGCGGCGCGCCAGATCGGTGCCGCTGTCGGAATGGCAGATGCCGTTCGCGACATGGCTGATCCTTGCGCCATGGACGTCGATCACCCCCCAGCCGAGGTTGCGCAACCCCGGGTCTATGCCGATCACCCGCATGTCCTGCCCCTTTTCTTTTTTCCATGACTAGCACGAAAAGAGAACATTCGCCAAGCGCGAAACCCGCGCCCCGGCCGGATCCGGCAGGAGCGGCCGAGGCTGTGTGAAAACTCGCTCGAGCACGGCAGGCCACGGAGCAATGTTCTTCCGGTCGTGAAAATATGAGATTATCTTCTGACAATAGGCGCAAATTGCCGCATGGTGAGAACAATATTCTAGTTGGCTGGGATAGCTGTTTTAATAGCCCCATGTTTTTTGGCCGCCTTTTTTGCTAATTTTGAGGCAAGGAGGCCATGATGGGCACAGGCTTTTTCAGCGACGACTTCAAGCGTGACGCGGTCGCTCAGATCACCGAGCGGGGC